>JBGOVR010000104.1:0-17079 GCA_041478205.1 Candidatus Acidiferrum sp. | reverse complement strand
GGCGAATCTGTAAGTAACGCAGCAAAACGAGAAACTTCGACCCACTCGCAACCGAGTGGGTTTTTTGTTTTTGGGGCGGCAAAAAATGGAGCGGAGAGGGTTAAGCCATGATTATTTCGATAAAGCTGCACGCTACGCGGCAGGAGATCGACGAGGTGCGTAACCAGGTGGAACACTTTGGCTACAAGGTGCATTCGATCGAGGGAGAGGAGCGCGTCGTGATCGGAGTCGTGGGAGTGGGCGATGTGACCGCCTGCATGGAATCGGTGGAAGCCATGCCGCAGGTGGAGAAGGTGGTGCGCATTTCCGCGCCGTACAAGTTTGTGAGCAAGGAGTTCCGGGCCGGGCGGACGCAGATTCGCGTGAACGGCACGGCGATCGGCGGAGACGAATTTGTGGTCATGGCGGGGCCGTGCTCGGTGGAATCGGAAAAACAGATCATGCAGGCGGCGGAGGGCGTCGCGAAAGCGGGCGCGAAGATGCTGCGCGGGGGCGCGTTCAAGCCGCGGACGTCGCCGTATGATTTTCAGGGCATGGAAGAGGAAGGGCTGAAGCTGCTGCGGAAGGCGAAGAAGGCGACGGGGCTAGCCATCATCACGGAGGTGATGAGTGACCGCGACGTGGAGCTGATCGCGCAGTATGCCGACGTGATGCAAGTGGGCGCACGCAACATGCAGAATTTCGTGCTGCTAAAGGCGCTGGGGAAATGCGGGCGGCCGGTGCTCCTGAAGCGAGGAATGAGCGGCACGATCAAAGAACTGCTGATGTCCGCGGAGTACGTGGTGGCGCATGGCAACCCGGATGTGATTTTGTGCGAGCGCGGCATTCGCACATTTGAAACGGTGACGAGGAACACGTGCGACATCGCGGCGATTCCGGCGCTGAATGAGTTGACGCACTTGCCGGTGATTTTGGATCCGAGTCACGCGACCGGAAAGCGGAGTTTGGTGCCGGCGTTGTCGCGTGCGGGCGTGGCGATCGGCGCGGACGGATTAATCGTCGAGGTGCATCCCGCGCCGGAGAAGGCCGTCAGCGATGGAGCGCAGTCTCTGGATTTGGCGCAGTTTGAAAAAATGATGCTAGAGCTGAAGCCGTACATTGCCTTGTGGGAAGCTTCGAGGAAGAGCGAGGCGCTAGCAGCAACCGGGAGTTAAGAGGGGATGGCGAGCGCGGCTGCGAAGGAAGAGCGAGGCGCCCCTAGCGCAATCCGATGGAGCCGCTTGCGGATTCCATGAGTTTTTGTGAATCGTATTCGATTCCATCCTTGAGGCGATGTCTACCTTCTCGACGTCTGCGGTCCCACAACCCAAGCTCTATCAATCTGGTTTTTCAATCAGAGGTCAGTGGAAGGATCAATCGCGCCCGCCGTGCCTTGGCGATCAGGGCAAGTCCCATTGCCGGGGCCAGTTCTAGATGCATCCTAGGAGAAGCGGCTTCTCTCGGGGGAAACACCAGGACTGTCCAGCGATGTGGAAAGCGAAGAGCAAATTTGACCGCAGTAGGGCGAACAAGCTGGCGTTCGTGGTTTGCCTGTTAGGGCTATGTTGCGTCGCGGCGTCATGGGCGTTTGCGCGCGCGGTTCCGTTTCCGCAGGAGCCTGGCGCGCGCGGGGGGTTGCTGAGCGCGAGGGACGGGCGGGCGATCGTTAAGGCCGCGCGAGGGCACGAGCAGCCGTTGCGGGGTGCGCAGGATTGTTCCCACCTTGTTCATGAGATTTACGTGCTCGCTGGTTTTGAGTATCCGTACGCGAGTTCGTTTGATCTTTATGCAGGGAGCGAGAAGTTTGCGCGGATCAAAGCGCCGCAGCCGGGTGATTTGATCGTGTGGCCGGGGCACGCCGGAATCGTGCTAGATCCAGCGAAACACAGTTTCTACAGTTTGGTGCGATCTGGACGCGATGCCGAGGATTACGACGGACCTTATTGGAAGTCGCGTGGGAAGCCGCGGTTCTTCCGGTACGTCGTGCACGGGCGCGAGAACGTGTTGGTCGCCAAGGCACCGGCTGCATCGCGAGCCGCAGGGACTACAAGTCAGCACGGCGGAGCGGTGGTTCTTGAAGAACGCTCTGACGTGGAGTCCTCCGAAGCAAAGAGGTCTGCGAAGGTGGCTTCTGAGCGCACGACGCTGATTTATGGGCCACCGGCGCCGGAAGAGGCGGCGGCCAGACTGGAAGTGCCAGCGAGCATCGCGATCGCAGAAGGACGGCAGCAGCCTACGCGCGACCAAGTGGCGGAAGGTATCTCGGAATTGAGCAACGCCGCGGGGAACATCTTGCGCACCGATGATCCGTTGCAGCTGCGCATGCCGGTGGTCATCTTTGACCAGTTGAGCGTCGAGCGCGTGGAAATCAAACGGGACCACGGCTGGGCGCATCTGCAAATTGATTCGAGAGCGTCCATCGCTGGCCAGGGGATCGATTTGAAGAAGCGTCTTGAGAAGGTCCGCTGGGAGCTTCGCCGGACGGCATCAGGTTGGGAGGCGGTCACACCGTTGGATCGCACCTATGTGCCGCGCGATGTGGCCGTGAGGATTCTGGCGGCACAACTGGCGCAGCTTACCCAAAGCGACGGGGCTGCAGGGCAGACGGACGCGATTTTGCGCCAAGAAGCACATCTCGCCAGCCTGCTGAATACTCTGCTAGAGAACAAATAATCTCACCGTGCCTGCAAAAAACGGAAACCCCGCCCTCACAAGAAAGCCGTTGAGATGACGGTTAGCCCCGGAAATACAGATAGGCGCCGAGGATGCAGGTGAGCACCAGGGCGAGTCTGTTTGCGCGAAGCACGCGCTACCGCGCCGCCAAAGCAATTCTTCGCAGCCCCTCGCCAAACATTTCCGTATTCACGCCCATCCCAATCCGGAAATGATCGGGCATTCCGAAGAATTTCCCCGGAACCACGGAAGTTTCGTATTCCGCACGGAGCCGCGCCAGAAACCCATCCATGTCCCCTTTTCGCAACCGTAGAAACGCCGTCGTCCCATATTCCGTCCGCACCGCCGAGAATGCCCGCCGTTCGTGTTCCGCGAAAAAGTCCGCCAGCAGCACGCGGTCCGCTTGCACGACCGCCCGTGCGCGTTCCCGGATCTTATCCAGATGTTCGAAGGCCATCACGCTCAGCAAATCCGCCGGATGCGCGGGAATCGAGCCAAACAAATCGTTCAGCCGCCACATCGCCCGCGCCAGATCGGGTTGCGCGAGTATCCATCCGCAGCGCAGCCCACTCAGCCCGTACACTTTGGTCAGGCTGTTGGTCACCACAAACTCCTGGCCCAGGTGAAACGAACTCCTCGGCGTGTTCTCGTACACGGCGTCGAGATACACCTCGTCCACCAGCACGCGCGCGCCGATGCTGCGCGCCACGTCGCCCACCTCGCGAAGCGCCGCCCCTGGTGCCAGCACGCTGCTCGGATTGTGCAGATTCGTGACCACGATGAGCTTCGTCTTCGGACCAATGACCCGCCGGATTTCCGCGGGTTCCAGCGCATACCCGTTGGCCTCTGCTCGCGAGAAGCGTTTAACGTCCGCTCCCAGATACAGCGCGGTCGAGACCAACAACTCATACGCCGGGTGTTCGATCAGCACTTCGTCCCCCGGCTCAAGCAACGCCGCCATCGCCAAGTGATTCGCCATCGAGGTGCCGGCCGCCGCTACCACGCAATCCGGATCGACGCGGCACTTCGCGGCGATAGCCTGCTGCAACGGCGCGTAACCATACTGGGTGTCGCCATTGATTTCGAGGTGTTCCATCGTGCCGCCCAGTTCGCGCAGCGGAAAAGAGCCCACGCCGCTGGTGGCCAGATTGAAGCGCGCCCGGCTGTGCATCTTGGCCCAATGCATGTAATCGGATTGCCGTGGTCTCATGACTTTGATCCATGTCCCCGCGTCTTGCGGCTCCAGTACAAATATACGGGAATCCCCGCCAGCAAAATAACAACCCCGAAGGCGCTGTTCGCCGGATAAGTCCAAATCGTACTGCCCACAATTCCCGCGCATGCCAGCACAAACAAACCGGTGGTATAGGGGTGCCCCGGCACCAGGTACGTGCCTTCCGCAACTCCCCTCCGCCGGAAAGCGAATAATGCCGCGGCGGTCATCCCAAACGAGATGAAATCAATCGACACTACATAGTTCAAGATCTGCTCGTATCGACCTGAGAGTGCGATCACCGTCGCTGCCAGTCCCTGCAGCACAATCGCGACGACCGGTGTTCCGGTGCGCGGCGACAACCATCCCACACTTTGAAAGAACAACCCATCCCGCGCCATCGCGGAATAGACGCGCGGGGCCGTCAGTATTCCCTGGCTTAGAAAACCAAGCGTCGAGATGGCGATCCCGACCGCAATCCACCGCGCGCCGCGATCGCCCAACGCCGCCCGCATCACCGCCGACGCCGGCGTGTGCGTGGCCGCAAGACCCGCGGGACCCAGCACTCGCAGGCACACCAAATTCACCGCGAGATACAGGGCGACCACCCCGGTCACGCCCATCACCAGTCCACGCGAAAGGTCCCGCCGTGGATCGCGCATCTCTCCCGCTACGAAACTCGCCGTCTGCCAGCCGCCGTAAGCGAAAGCAATCGGAATCATGGCCGCCCCAATGGCTCCGGCGAGTCCCAATGAAACCGGACGGTCCAGCAATGGCAAAGGGTGAAACGACCCGCCGCCGAGCCACCAGCCCAACACCACCATCGCCGCGATGGCGCCCGCCTTCAGCACCATGAGCAGGCTTTGCACGTTGCTTCCCGCCCGCGCCCCGAAACAATTGATCGCCGTCAGCCCCAACAGCGCGGCGGCGGCGATAACGCCATCGCTGGCCGATGACCCGCTGATCTCGCGAAAGTATCTCGCGAACGTCACGGCCACCGCGGCCATGCCGCCCGTCTGCGTTACCAGCAACAACACCCATCCATAGAGGAAGGCCACCGAAGGGTGATACGCCTCGCGCAGATACAAATACTGTCCCCCCGCGCCGGGCAAGCGGGTCGCAAGTTCCGCCCAGATGAAGGCGCCCAGGAGCGCCAGCAGGCCGCCCATCATCCAGACCCCAAGAATCAGAAACGGTGTATGAACTTGCTGCGCCACCACGTAAGGGTTGATAAAAATGCCCGACCCCACGATGCCGCCCATCACGATCATGGTGGCGTCGAACAATCCGAGCGGCGAGCGTGAGGGAACGTTCGTCATCTTCCTGGGCGCGAGTAACTCGGCGCGTAGTCAACGGTCACTCGCTCTGCGCGTAGGGACGTGATAACGCCGTCGGGCGCAAAAACTTGTTTGAGAACAGATAGGTCAGCGATTATGGTCCCGCCAGAGGCACTCCAATACTTTTCAGCCCCGGAAATACAAATAGGCGCCCATGATGCAGGTAAGCACCAGGGCGGATCCGGCGATTTCGCGCCAGTCCCAACTGGCGCGGGTGCGAGCGGCGTCTTCCGTTGTGGTGGTTTCGAAGGTGAGGCTTTGGATCTTGCTGTAGTCCGGCTCGGAGGTCGCGTAACTTACCGCGACCATGACGATGGCCGATACCACGGTGATCAGCACGCTGAAATATTGGAAATAGATGTTGTTGACGATCCAGAGGAAGGAGCCTGGAGGATATCCATTTTGGAATCCTTGCAGGCCGAGCGTGACCGGCGTGTCCACCGCCATGCGGAAGAGTCCTAGAACAAATCCAACGAGCATGGCCCAAAACGCGCCCTGGGCGTTGAGGCGTTTGAAGAACACGCCGAAGAAAAACACAACGAAGATCGGCGGAGCTAAGTAGCCCTGCACGGCTTGGAGGTAGGTGTAGAGTCCCTGCGCGTTCTTGATGACCGGGATCCAGGCGAGAGCGATGAATACCATCGCGGTGGTAGCGATGCGGCCCGTGCGAACGAGTTGGTGCTGCGTGGCATCGGGCTTCCACTTTTGATAGAGGTCCACGGTAAAGAGTGTCGAGCAGGCGTTGAAAACTCCGGCCAGCGAGCCCATCAAGGCGGAAAGCAATCCGGCCACGACCAGGCCGCGGAATCCTGGAGGCAGAAGATACTGAACCATCATGGGAAAGGACCCTTGCGCAACCGAGGAAATCGCGCGGCCGTCGGGTCCGATCAGCGGGGCCAGCTCTGGAATTTTGCCGCTCTTCGCCAAGGCAAAACAGATCAGGCCGGGAATGATGAACAGATAGACGGGGAAGAGTTTCAGGAAGGCAGCGAAGATGCTGCCGCGGCGCGCGACCTTCTCGTTGGGAGCGCCCAGGGCGCGCTGCACGATGTATTGATCGGTGCACCAATACCAGAGTCCAATGATCGGGGCGCAAAACAACATGCCCAGCCACGGGAAATTGTCGTTGAAATACCAGGCTTGCTTCACGACGTGGCCCGCGGCGCTGGTTTCGATCACCGGCAACCACGTGCCTTGCACTCCCGCGGGAATGAGCGGCTTCCAAAGATTGAACATGTCGGTGCCGCACCAGTGGCGGAGCTCGCTCCAACCGCCGAGGCGGTGCAAGCCATAGAAAGTCAACAACGCTGAACCGGCGATCAGCACGGTGACCTGTACGGCATCGTTGTAGGCGACCGCGCGCATGCCGCCCAAAGTCGTGTACAGGCCGGTCAGAACGATCACGAGCACGGAACCGATCCAGAAACTATCGATGGTGCTGCCGCCGATGTGCAATTGCAGTTCGGGGAAAAGAGTGCCGAAGACCACGCCGCCGGCGAAAATGCCTACCGCGATTTTGGAAACGATAAATGTAATGAGGGAAATAACGGAGAGAACGTATCTGGAACCGGTGCTGAAGCGCCGCTCCAGGAATTCGGGCATGGTGAATACCATCGAACGCATATAAAACGGCACGAAGACCCATCCGAGGACCAGCAAGCACCAGGCGTGCAATTCGTAGTGCGCGAGGGCCACGCCGCTCGTAGCGCCCGAGCCGGCCAAACCGACGACGTGCTCCGACCCGATGTTGGAGGCAAAGATGGAGGCGCCGATGATCCACCAACTGAGGTTGCGGCCGGCGAGGAAATAATCCGCGGCAGAGTCTTTGCTTTTGCGGACCACCCACCAGGCCACGCAGAGAAGAATGCTGAAGTAGAAGGCGATTAAGAGCCAATCAATTGCGGTCAGGCGCGATTTTATGGTGGCGACAAGAAACAGGGTGGCGAGATTCGTCACGTGTTCCCTTCTTCCAAGAAAATTTCAATTCGCAGTTGGATCGTGGCCTAAGAGTCGGGGCATTGTACACCGAGGTGGCATTACTTCTAGCTAATATCGCGAGGCTCTAGATGACGAGCGCGGGGAATCACCCGGCGGAGGATTCGTGCACATCCGAGAAGCTTTCGGAGGCTTCCAGGGCGGTGGGATAGATTTTCATGAGCCGATCGACTTGGGTTAGTTTCAAGATGCCGCCGATCATTCCTTTGACTCCGGCGAGGCGCAGGGCTCCCCCAGCAAGTTTCAGCCGGGATAGGCAGTTGACGATTTTCCCCAAACCGCCGCTGTCGAGCTTGGAAACGCCGGATAGATCGAAGACGACGCGGGTGCGGTTTTCGCGGAGGAGCTCATCCACGGCGATCTCGAGGCGCTTGCACTCGACGCCCATCTGGAGCGGGCCTTTTAGCTCGAGTGTAACGATGCCGGGGTTGAGTTCTTTTCTGATGATTTCCACGAAGCCTCCGTCGCGCGATGCGCGGCGCGAAAACAGAAAAACGAAACACCATCCAGCGTCGAAGCGGGAGTCAAGCGCCGGCCGCGCCGGTCGTTGCGGCGATTTCGTCCTCGTCGCAAGGGAACTCGCGGATCACCCGCGTGCAATCGGAGAGCGCGTCCAGAAGCGAGTTGCCCCAGCCGGTGGGAAGGAAAGGCGCAACTTTTTGGTTCACTGGTTTGTCCGCCTGAGCGAAGAAGCGGACAAACTGGCCGGGCGGAGGAGCGGCAAATTCCCGCACGGTGATTACGAAGCTGACGTCACAGGGTTTTTGACACTTCTTGAAAGAAAACAAATGGAGCTCAGCGAGTTCCTCGGAAACCTGCTTTTGAGCAAATCGCCAATCGCTCACAAACCCCTCCGTTGCGTGGAGCCGCGTCGTGCGAGACGGACAGGCGTCCGAACACGCGCATCTTAGGCCGCGCCGTAAGGCAAGTCAACGCGGTGAGAATGGAATGCCGCACGTCGCTTGACCGGCCTTGCGGCACACTCTAGTATGTTGCGGACATGGCGGGCACGGACTCTCTGATCGGTCAAACCGTTTCTCATTATGCAGTTATCCGCAAACTGGGCAGCGGGGGCATGGGAGTGGTCTACGAGGCGGAGGACACGCGCCTCGGGCGGCGTGTGGCGCTTAAGTTCCTTCCTCATGAGATGGCCCAGGACGCCCAGCTATTGGAACGCTTTCAGCGCGAAGCGCGTGCGGCATCGGCTCTGAACCATCCGAACATTTGCACGGTTCACGCGATCGAACAGCACGGACGGCAACACTTCATCGTCATGGAACTGCTCGAAGGGCAGACGCTGGCGCAGATGATTGGGCGCCAGCAGCCGTTCGAGATCGAGCGGCTGTTGGCGCTGGCCATTCAGATCACGGACGCCCTGGAATCGGCGCACGCCAAAGGGATCGTGCATCGCGACATCAAGCCCGCGAACATCTTCGTCATAGCGCGTGGCCAGGCGAAGATTCTCGATTTCGGTCTGGCAAAGATGGAGCGGACAAACGCCGCTCCCGGCGGAGGTGGCGCTCCATCGCAGTTGGAAACTTTGCTGGTTAGCGACGAGCTCACCACGCCGGGCTCCACCATGGGTACCGTGTCTTACATGTCGCCGGAGCAAGCCCGTGGGCAACTGGTGGACGCGCGGACGGACCTTTTTTCCGTGGGGACGGTGCTCTATCAGATGGCGACCGGGGTTCCGCCATTTCCAGGCGATACTTCGGCAATTATTTTTGATGCGATTTTGAATCGTGATCCGATTTCCGTAACGCAGGTGAACCCAGCGCTGCCGGCGGAGTTTGGCCGCATCCTGGACAAGGCGCTGGAAAAGGATCGGAATCTGCGTTGCCAGTCGGCCACGGAGCTAAAGACCGACCTCAACCGATTGAAGCGCGATCTGGACTCCGGACAAAAGCGCGCGGCGGAAAGTAGCGATTCACGCTCCGGAGCACCGAAGCAGAGCGCGAAATCGATTGCCGTGCTCTATTTCGAAAATCTGAGCGGCGTGAAAGAAGATGAGTACTTCCGCGACGGAATTACCGAGGACATCATCACCGAACTGTCGAAGATCAAGGGCCTGAACACTTTTTCGCGGCCAACCGTGCTGGCCTATCGAGACAAGCAGGTCACTCCTGCGCAGATTGGGCAACAGCTCAGAGCGGCGTACGTTTTGGCGGGGAGCCTCCGGCGGGCAGGGAACCGTCTGCGGATCAACGCGCAGCTGGTGGATACGCATACCGATTTTCCTTTGTGGAGTGAGCGGTACGACCGGGAAATGAAAGACGTCTTCGAGGTGCAGGACGAAATTGCTCGCAAAATTGCCGAGGCCTTGAGAATCACGCTGTCGCCGCAAGAGCAGGAAGCCATCGCAGCGAAGCCGACCGACAACCTCCAGGCGTACGACCTGTACCTGCGAGGCAAGAGCTACGCTCGCCGGCAGACGCGCCAGGATCTGGAGTTTGCACTGCAGATGTTCGAGAACTCGTTCACACTCGACCCTAATTTCGCGCTGGCTTTTGCGGCGAGCGCAAATGCATGTGCGCTGCTTTACACCAACTACGGACGCGATACGGTCTGGATGGAGCGGGCCAAGGCAGCAGCTCAGAAAGCCACTGCGCTGAGCCCCGATCTGCCCGAGGTGCAGGTTGGCGAGGCATGGATTCAGTGCGCCGACGGGCGATACGAGGAGGCCGTACGAACGGTGAGGCAGGCCATCGAGCGGAAACGCGATTGCGAGGGAGCGTACTATCTATTGGTCCGCGCCTTGTTTGCCTCGGGACGCTACCAGGAGGTTGCCAGTATTGCGGACGTCGCACTGGAATCGAGCGGAGAAGACTACAACACTTACGTGCCCGTCATGAACGCTCTCGCGGCGCTCGGCAAGGAAGATGCGCTGAAGAACATTCGCCAGCGTCTTATTTCGGCGCTAGAGAATCACCTGAAGAAGGTGCCCGAGGATGCCCGGGCGCGCATCCTGCTCGGGGGCCACTACGCTGAAATAAACCGGATTGACGATGCCGTCCGCGAGACGAATCTGGCCATAACGTTGCGCCCCAATGAGGCCGTCGTCCTTTACAACGCGGCCTGCAACTACTGCTTGCTAAAGAGAAAGCCGGAGGCGATGGATGCGCTCCGCAAGGCCTGGGAAGCCGGGTTCAAAGACCCAGGCTGGGCGAGGCGTGATCCTGACCTTGCTCTTCTACATGGCGACCCGGAATTCGAGCGACTGTATCCTGCAAGCGATGCGGCGGCTGGCGCGTAGAGTCTCTCCCCAAAAAAGAAGTTGCAGTCACCGCGCTCTCGGCGGGGACCCTGCGTGAGAATGAGTGCAGCGCTGGCCGCGTCACCTCCTCAGATGTGGTTGAAGAGCAGAGGCGCGCCAAGCTTGGAAGTGTAGTTGGGGCGGTAGCGCTCGGTATTGTAGAGGTTGGCGATATCGACCTTGCGGGCGCCGAGAGAAGAAGCGGGTAGCGGGGCGTGGGCGTAGCATCCATTTTGTACGCCGACCATGCGGCCGTAGACGCCATCGCGCAGCAAATCTACGGCGATATTGGCGAAGGTGATGGCCACGATCTGGTCGATGGCGTCGGGCTCGCCGCTGCGGAGGTCGTAAGTCAAGTCGCTGATCATGATTTCGTCACCGGTGCGGCGGCGAATTTCCTCGCCCAAGGTCTGGCCAATGTCGATCTTCTTGCGATGGCCGTAGGCGTCGGCTTCTCCGTATTCCTGGACGGTGTGATCTCTCCACGTGGCGCCTTCGGAGACTACCACTAGTGCGTAGTGGCTTAGATTGTTGCGCTTGTCCTCGGAGAGAATCTCGGCCACGCGGTCGAGGTCGAAGGGATATTCGGGAATCAGGCAGCGGGTCGAGGTGACGTACGCGGTATAGAGAGCGGTGAAACCGGCGTCGCGGCCGAAGATGCGGAAAATTCCGATGCGCTCGTGGGAGCCGAGGGTGGTGCGCTGGCGCGTGATCAATTCTTTCGCGCGCGTGATGGCGGTGGAAAAGCCGATGCAATACTCCGTACCTTGAACGTCGTTGTCCATCGTCTTAGGTATGGCGATGACCGGCATGCCCGCGGCGGAAAGAGCGGCGGAGAAACTCAGCGTGTCGTCGCCGCCGATGGTGACGAGACAGGTGATGCCCAGGCGCTCCAGGTTCTCCAGAACGATGGAAGTAAAGTCGTAGTACTTGCCGTCGAAGGGCAGTTTTTTCACGCGGTCCGGGTGGATATGCTTCGGGATCTTCGCTTCGGACATTTTGCGCGGGTTGGTGCGCGAGGTGTGCAGAATGGTGCCGCCGGTGCGATCGATGGTGCGGGTGTTCTCGCGGGTGAGCGGACGGATGTAAACTGGATCGATTTCATGGGAGGCATCCATGTGCGTAAGGCCTTCCCAGCCCTTGCGGATGCCGATGACCTCGCGGCCCAGTTCACGCGCGCGATAGACCACGGACTTGATCACTGGATTCAAGCCGGGGACGTCGCCGCCACCTGTGAGGATGCCGATGTTATTTTTTGCCGCCACGAATGTGCTTCTCCTCGAGACTCCAGATTTGTCGTCGCGCGGTGGTGCCGCGTTGGTGACCTGAGTATTTTCGCACAAGTTCGGAATGAATTAGAGCGCGGACTTAGAGAGTATCGGTATTGTATGATACGTGGGACACAAGGGGCGCGGGAACATCAGAAACCAACGAATCTAGTTTTCAAAAACAAGATTTCTGGCTAGTCTATGCCTCCTTGAGGGGGACTCAATGGCTGAGAGTGGGACGCGGGCAGCGAGCGGTGGGCAGTTTGGCGCCACCTTGCGGCGTGACGCCTGGTGGTTGGAGATTATTCCCGTGGTGGTTGTGCTTGGGGGTTTTGGCGTCTACGCGACTTTGCGGGCCTTTGAGGGAAAGTTTTATGAATGGGGACCGTACTTGTCTCCGTTCTACTCACCTTTGATTGATGTGCACCACCGGTGGTGGAAGCTCTCTCCCGCGTTGTTGATTCTTGGCGGCCCGCTGGGCTTTCGCGCTACCTGCTACTACTACCGCAAGGCGTACTACCGCGCGTTCTTTCTCGACCCGCCGGGTTGCGCGGTAGGGGAGGGAAGACGTTCGTACAGCGGTGAGACGAAGTTTCCCTTCATTCTGCAGAACCTACATCGCTATTTCATGTATTTGGCCGTGCTGTTTTTGGTGTTCCTGTGGAAGGACACGATTCAGGCCTTCTTTTTTGACGGCAAGTTTGGAATCGGTGTAGGCACGCTGGTGCTTCTCGTGAACATTTGCTTGCTGACGACGTACACGCTGTCGTGCCATTCGCTGCGGCATCTCGCGGGCGGGAAGCTGGATTGCTTTTCTTGCGCGACGTTCGGCAAGCCGCGACATAGCGCGTGGCGGGGCATCAGCGTTTTGAACGAGCGGCACATGCTGTTCGCGTGGTTGAGTCTGTTTTCGGTGGGATTGACGGACTTGTATGTCCGGCTGCTATCTTCGGGCGCGATCCAAGACGTGAGGCTCTTTTGAGCGACAAATTCGAGACGCACGAACAGGATGTATTGGTAATCGGAGCGGGGGGCGCGGGTCTGCGGGCGGCCATCGAAGCGCTGGGGCAAGGCGCGTCGGTTGGGGTGGTCAGCAAATCGCTGCTGGGCAAAGCGCATACGGTTATGGCGGAAGGCGGAATCGCCGCGGCCATGGCCAACGTGGACTCGGCGGACAGTTGGCGCACGCATTTTCGCGACACCATGCGCGGTGGAAAGAACCTGAACAACTGGCGCATGGCGCAGCTTCACGCGCAGGAAGCGCCGGAGCGCGTGCGGGAGCTCGAACAATGGGGCGCGCTGTTCGATCGCACGGAGGACGGCAATATTTTGCAGCGCGCGTTCGGCGGACACACGTTCAAGCGGCTATGCCATGTGGGCGATCGCACGGGCTTGGAGATGATCCGCACATTGCAGGACCGCGGCGTGCACATGGGGTTCGACGTGTACATGGAGTGCACGATCGTGCGGCTGCTGACGGACGGCGGGCGTTGCGCGGGGGCCATCGGGTATTGGCGCGAGCAGGGGCGGTTCGTTATTTTCAAGGCGAAGTCCGTGGTGATGGCCACGGGCGGAATCGGTAAGGCGTGGCCCATCACCTCGAATTCGTGGGAATACACGGGCGATGGGATGTCGCTGGCCTATGGAGCGGGCGCCGAATTGATGGATTTGGAGTTCGTGCAGTTCCATCCGACGGGCATGGTATGGCCGCCTGGCGTGCGGGGAATTTTGGTTACCGAGGCGGTGCGCGGAGAGGGCGGAATCCTGCGGAACCAGAAGGGCGAGCGCTTCATGGAGAAGTATGACCCGAAGCGCATGGAGCTCTCGACGCGGGACGTGGTGGCGCGCTCGATCTACACGGAAGTGAAAGAAGGACGCGGCACGGAACATGGCGGAGCGTTTCTGGATATCTCGCACAAGCCCGCCGAATACGTGAAAAAGAAACTCCCGAGCATGTATCACCAGTTCAAAGAACTGGCGGATGTGGATATCACCAAGGGGCCGATGGAAGTGGGTCCCACGTGCCACTACGTGATGGGCGGGATTCGCGTGGATGCGGAGACAGCGCAGAGCACCTTGCCGGGGCTCTTCGCGGCGGGAGAAGCGGCAGCGGGCTTGCACGGCGCCAACCGACTGGGCGGGAATTCACTTTCTGACCTGTTGGTGTTCGGGCGTCGCGCCGGTTTGGCGGCGGCGAAGCACGCGAAAGAGGCTGCGACGCCGGTTATCGACGCGGCGCAAATCGACGCCGCGGAGCGCGAGGCGCTCGCGCCGTTCCAGCGGCAGAGCGGCGAGAATCCTTATGCGATTCACCGGGATTTGCAAACGGTGATGCACAACCTGGTGGGAATTTTCCGCACGCGCGAAGACGTGCAGAAGGCGCTGGGAGAGCTCGGAAAGCTCAAGCAACGCTGGTCGCACACGAGCGTGGAAGGGTCGCGAATGTTCAATCCCGGCTGGCATTTAGCGCTGGATCTGAAATCGATGCTGACGATTTCAGAAGCGGTGGCGAAGAGTGCGTTGGTCCGCGAAGAGAGCCGCGGGGCGCACAGCCGCATCGACTTTCCGGAGTTGAGCGCCGAGTGGGGCACGAAGAACAACATCATTTTCCGCGCTGGGGCGGAGATGGGTCTTCGCCAGGATACCCGGCCGGAGATGCCTGCCGAGTTGCAGCAGATTTTGGCCGAAGACAAATGATCGGCCGCCGGCCATCCCTCCCCATGGGGATGAGGCCACCCGGTGCGAGTTACAGGAGACCTGAACTATGGCGGATGCGATTCTCAATGTTTTTCGTGGAGACAAGAGCGGTGGCAAGGGTGTCGAGTACAACGTGCCGGTGGCGCCGGGAATGGTGGTGCTCGACGCGCTGCACTACATTCAGGGATATCTGGCGCCCGATCTCGCGGTGCGGTGGAACTGCAAGGCTGGGAAGTGCGGCTCGTGCTCGGCGGAAGTGAACGGGCGTCCGCGGCTGACTTGCAAGACGCGCATGGATACGCTGCCGTTGGACGAGCCGATCACCGTGGTGCCGATGAAGACGTTTCCGGTGATTAAGGACCTGGTCACGGATGTCTCTTGGAATTACAAGGTGAACAAGAAAATTCCGCCGTTTCAGCCGAAGCCCGGAACCGATTGGAAGTTTTATCAGGAAGACGCCGACCGGGTGCAGGAGTTCCGCAAGTGCATCGAATGCTTTTTGTGCCAGAACGTGTGCCACGTTCTTCGCGATCACGACAAGAAAGAGCAGTTCGCGGGGCCGAGATTTTTCGTGCGCGTGGCGGGGCTGGAAATGCACCCGCTCGACGGGGTTTCCCGGACGAAGTTGCTGCGCGACGAACTGGGGATCGGCCTTTGCAACATCACCAAGTGCTGCACGGAGGTCTGTCCGGAGGACATCCACATCACCGATAACGCCATCATTCCGCTGAAGGAGCGCGTCGTGGATCGATACTACGATCCGCTGGTGTGGATCGCACGGAAGATTAGCGGAAAGTCCGAGGAATAAAAGTCCGCGAAAGAGGGTCTATGGATCTGAAGCTCAAGACCCTGTCGAAATCAGGTATCGCGGAGGCGGTTACAAAGGCCGTGAAGGTCAATTTCTTGTTAACATACGCTGTAGGCTCTTGACAGCGGCAATTCCTCGGGCGATAACCCCCTCATTGGCCGAGCGCGTCGGGCCATGTTTTTCTGTTCATTCAGTGGTTTGCAGTCGCAACGGGTAGCCGACCAAAACCCCTCCCGGGTTGACTCCCAGTCCGTTAGTGAATCCCGTTCTCCGCGCGGAAAGGACCAACGGAAATATGCGCAAACTTTCACTCTTTTTGCTTTTTGTATTGGCGATGGTTGGGTTGTCGTCAAGCGCCAGCTTCGCGCAAGAGGTGCGGGGGCGGCAGTTTAAGGGCCAGGTGATGGTCCCGGCGTCCAGCGTCGAGCACCCGGGGGACGCGGGGTTCCGCGCGCACACGCATCTGCGAATCTTGGTACCCAGGGAAGGCCGCTTTGAAGCCGCGGCGCAGCACACGGCGGGGGCGCCGCCTGTCCTTGGCTTGTTCTTCGAGACTCCTGCTTCGATCGCCTGTGTTTACCGCCTTGTTCCCGAGCCGAGGCCAGGCTGCAATCCGGATGAAACCACCGAGCCGCCATCGGGTGGTGGAGGCGCCATCGCCCTGGTGGAAGCCTTTGACGACCCGATCGCAGCCAGCGACTTGCACACCTTTTCAACGCAGTTCGGGTTGCCAGCCGGGGACTTGACCGTGGTCTTCGCCGACGGCTCGAAGCCTAGCGTAGATCCCACCGGCAGCGCCGAGCTGGAGACGTCGTTGGATATCGAATGGGCGCATGCCATGGCGCCCAAGGCCAAGCTTTTTCTGGTGGAGGCGCCGTCACTAACATTGTCCGACCTCTTTCAGGCCATCTTTGTGGCTGGCAACCTGGTGGCCACGAATGGTGGCGGCGAAGTCTCCATGAGCTTCGGCAGCGGCGAGTTCTTGCAGGAAACCAAGCTCGATCCGATCTTCACGGCGTCCGGCGTGGTCTACCTTGCTTCGGCGGGCGACAATCCCGGAACGCAGTATCCCTGCGTGTCCCCGAACGTAGTTTGCGCCGGAGGCACGACCATTTCACGCGACAGTGGGACCGGAAAGTTTCTGCTGGAGAACACCTGGCAGGACGTCGGCGGCGGCCCGAGCTTGGTCGAGCCGCGTCCCAGCTTCCAAGACCGCCTTGTAGAAGTGGTCGGGGAGACCCGCGGCACCCCGGATCTCTCCTTCGACGCCAACCCCAACACCGGAGTGTGGGTTTTCGACGGCAACACCTTCCAGGGGTCGAAGACGGCGCTAGGTTGGGCGGTCGTCGGCGGCACCAGCGTTTCCGCGCCGTCGCTGGCGGGCATTATCAACGCCGCCGGGAAGTTCCATGCTTCCAGCCAGTCCGAGAACGATGAGATCTACGAACAATCGGGAAACAGCCGGGACTTTCGAGACATCGAATCCGGCAACTGCGGCTTTAACATCGGCAGCTTCGCCAAGAAGGGCTGGGATTTCTGCACGGGAGCCGGCAGCGACCAAGGGCTCCACGGCAAGTAAATCGCACGCCCGCGTTTTCTCTTAGCTCTTGACTCGGGACTACCCCCTACCCCCCAAACAGGGGGTTCAGATCCGTGTCGCCTGCCGAGACTTTCACAACGGCGGCTACCCGTCATCCGATTGCGCTTACGCTCCAGCGCCAATCTGCCGCAAAAGGGTAGCAAAATCGAAATAGATCCGTCCCGCCGGAATCTTTCTGGTTTCGAGGTCGTATTCGTAGAAGGAGCAGCCAGGAACCTGAACCTTTTTGCCCGTTGCTTCGATTGTGGCAAAGACT
>JBGOVR010000023.1:0-41439 GCA_041478205.1 Candidatus Acidiferrum sp. | reverse complement strand
TCCCGTGTTTAGCGCCCCGTACAATCCTTGATTCGGCTGTTTCACCCGCCACGCTAGATGCTGCTCGTATTTCGTGATGATCTCCGCCGTGCCGTCCGTCGAGCCGTCATCCACCACGATGTATTCCAGGTTCGGATACCCGTGCTGCACCACCGAGCGGATCGTCTCCTCCAGATACTTCTCGCCGTTATACACCGCCGTCACCAGCGTGATCCGCGGCCACACGCTCCCGTTCACTTCCGGAAGCCCCACTTCTCTGGTTTGTTCCACTGGTATTCGATCACCGGCGGCCAGTCCGGCCCCGGCAGTTTGTAGAGCACCCGGTAAAGGTTATTCAGCACAACGCGCTGCCACACCACCCTCATCTTCGGAATACGCTTGATCGCGCGGTTCATCCGCCTCAGCAACTTCACCGCGCCAAAGCCCGGCGACCGGGCCAGCTCTGCGTCGATGATTTCGTCACCGATCCCATAGCACATCTCCAGGTTCGACAACGCTAGAGAATCGCTGTGCAGCCGGAAGCCGCCGATCAGCGCATCCACCGAATAGAGCTGCGCGTACCGGAAAAATCGCACCCACAACTCCATATCGCTCGACATGCGCCGCGAGGCGTCCACATAACCGCCGGCTCTGTCCCACAGACTGCGGCGCCAAAAAGTGGATTCCTGCTGGATGTACCGGTTCGCGCCGGCCAGAAAGCGCCGCCGCGCCCACCGTTGCAGGTCGAGTATACCGATCGTCATTCCTTCTTCGCTGAACCAGGTAGGGCGTCCTGTGATCCACTCGACCTTAGGCAAATCTCGAAATACGCTCGCCACGGTAAAAAATCCACCAACGTGGTATTGATCTGTGCCGCTGATCCAGGTCATGATCTCGCCCGATGTTCGCGCGAAGCCCTTGTTCAGCGCGTCGTACATTCCGTTATCCGGCTCGCTAATCCATCCGGATACCTGGCTCTCGTACTTCCGGATCACGTCCAGCGTTTCGTCCGTCGAGCCTCCATCCACGATGAAGTAATCCAGGTTTGGGTATCCCTGCGCCAGAACCGAGCGAATCGTCTGCTCGATGTACTTTCCGGAGTTGAAAACTGGTGTCACCAGCGCGATGCGTGGCCACGCGGCGTCAGGCGTCCCGATGGAAGTGAGTTCGCTGCTCGTTGTAGGCTCAGCAGTTGTGGACATGTTACGAATTTCAAATCCCTCGATAGAGCAAGTCAAACCAGTTAAAGTCAACGCCGTGGAATTCCTGGTACAAGACGACATCGAACTTCGCCGGCTCAAACATGCTTAGCAGCTTCGGCAAGTCGTACCATTCTTCCCAAGGCGTGCCAGGGCCATCGCACATCGGACCCCAATCCTCGAACGAAGGGCTGCCGTCTCGAATCCAGCGGCTCTTCGGGTAGGCAAGCTGCAACCAACGTCCGCCGACCTTGAGGTGTCGTATTAGCTCTTGGTATTCCGGTTTCATTACGTGGGCTGGCGCGTTGTGCAGCGAACCCATGCCCATGATCACGTCGTAATCGCTATCGAGTGCCTTCAGCGAGTCCAGGTTCTCGAAATATTGGAATTGCACGTCCGCAAGGCCCATGATTTTGCACAGCCGTTTGAGCACGTTTAGGTTCGATTCGACGATATCCACAAACGTAAGCTTTGCGCCGTGCTGTCCGAACGTAATGCTGTCCACTCCAAACCCGCTGCCGACGTCCATCACTTTCTTTCCGCGCATCCCGCCCGCATACAAGGTGTGATACCAGCCGCGATGAGCCCACTCGGTCCCTGTCGTGAGGTCCAGCCGGACCTTCTCCCAGTGCGCCACTAACTCCGCATCGGACAGCGTCAAGAGATCGGTTGTCTTCGCGCTCACTGCATGGAACGTGGGGACGTCCACCCATTTTTTCCTTAGCGTTTCGTAGGGCCTTGTCCAGTCGGCAGTTTGGCTACTAGAAGGCCGGTTAGCCTGCTGGGTGGTCGTTGCACCTGCGCCCATCGCTATCTTCAACTTGCGCACGAGATTCATCTTCAGTTTTCTCCTAAATCCCCGATCTACATTTCCTCAAAGGTTGCGCCCATGGCTACTGCGATCGCGACCCGATGCAGCAATGGAGATGTAAGCCACAATCCTGCGGCCTTGCTTCGCCAAATTGGTCGCAACTAGACTAACTGGAGCGAATTTTGCGTTCCAGAAGTTTCGCAACCGACCCAATCTCGTTGACCAAGGACCCAGCTCAAAGACGATTCGAAGCGGCTCTTTCGCGAGCACAAGATTCGGTGCCGCGAGTGCGATCTTCGACGCCACTATGACCGTTCGAAGTCGCTTCTGCCAGACCGTCGACGCGTAGAATTCGCTCTCTGGCAACTCCTTGAATTGATAAACGAAGGGGAAGCCCGCGCGGTACAGCATCTTTATGACGCACGACTCAGAAGGGTAAAAAGCAACATAATTCAAGCCCTGGTCTTCAGCTTTACCCTCATCGAGCAATTCCATGGTTGTATGTCGATTAGGAATACACATCGTCTCAATCAATAAAACTTTGCCCGTTAACGCATACAGGTTACGAATCGCGCGAAACGGGTTTTCGAGGTGGTAGAGGAGCCCAACGCAAAGGACCAAGTCAAAAGCGCCCATCTGCGCCACAGGGAGATCCTCTGCGTTTTCAGTTAGGAATGTGATGCTGGGGTAGCGTCGCCTCGCTTCTTCCGTGTTCTCTTCGCGCCCATCCACTCCAACCACGCGAAAGCCCACTTCCGACAGGAACTTTGAAAAATCACCGATACCGCAGCCCACATCGATAGCCGAAGCCAAACTCACTTCCTCTTGGAGTTTCTCTAAGAGCTCAGAAACGAACTTCTGTCGCAATTTGGTAAAGTCCCGAGTCCAGGCACGATCGAAAAGCCAGCTCTTGCGCATCATGAGGGCTCGCTCCTTAAACACTGACCATCACTTCTGCTTTGGGCGCTTCACGATGCTCGTAGCGCACCTCATGTCCAAGCTCGACAAGTGGCCTTTCGAAAAACAGCCAAGACGCTCGGGCGATAACCAGCGTCACCACAAGAGCGAGTACAGAAACCCAAAACTCTCTAGACGACATACGGAACGGAAGATGAGACCAAATCAAACCGAAGAAAAAACTTCTAACGAACTCGTGCAGCAGATAGGTGCCGTACGCGATTGTGCCCAACCATCCTAGCCAGTGCCATCGCAGGCAACGAGCGAGCCAACTCTCACGATAGAGCAGCGCACACAAGAGAATGGAGAGATAAAACAGCGCCAGCCAGGTGAACCCGATCGAGAGCATCCTGAAATCGTAAGGACTCGATGGTTTTATCGTAAGAAAAACAAAACCGCAAGCGAGCACTACCATAGCGAGAAGTATCGCACCGCGGTACTTTTCTAGGCGCCAATGAGGGCTTCGGAGGGCGATCGATCCGAGGACGCCTAGTAACAGCGCGTCGGCTCGACATGGCATCAGGACCACCCAGGAAAGGGTGTTGGACGGCCACAGTGTATAGAGCCCGATTCGCAGGACTGGGGCGAGAACGATTCCAATCAAAACCGCGAGAAGCAGGCGCTGTGGCCTTAAGAAGCGCACGATGGATGGAAGCGTAAGGTAAAACTGCTCTTCCACAGCCAGCGACCAAGTGACACCGAGGCCGAAAACACCATAAGTGCTTCTCTTGGCCATCCAAAAGTTCTGGAGAAAGAGGAGGTAAGACTTGAGCGTAATTCGCGATTGAAACATCCAGGCGAGCCTTGAGGCCATCCCGTGGTCTACCAGAAGAGCTAAGAAAAACGCCCCGAGGAGGCAAGCAGCGTAGATAGGAACGATGCGAAGAAAGCGGCGAGAATAAAACACTCGAAAATAGTTCGATGAATCGCGAGCATCCAGGAGGATACCGCCGATCAAAAAGCCAGAGAGCACGAAGAATAGGTCAACGCCACTCCATGCGAGACGCCCGGCCGCTTGGATGTAGGACGGCAGCGTGGCGGGAGCAGCTTGAATCGGCAGCAGGAAATAGTGGTGTGCTAGAACCATCGCGATGGCAATACCGCGGATGCCATCGAGCTCGGGGATGCGCCGATTCAACTCCGAACTCAGACCCGTACCGTTCACCTTCACGAGTGAGTCTCAGAGGCGGTCGACACTTTCCGTTCACTTTCAATTTCAAAGCGCGACGGCATATTTAGAATTCCATTCCACTCGTCGTAGGGATGTTGATACCCATCCGTGGCGACGATCATGTCCGGCAGACAATCCCAGGTGTCGAGCTGGTTGCGTTCTTCATAGAGGCTGACCTGCCATGAATACGCTCCCGGGCGTAGAGGAAGCATTGGAAAAGTGTACCGAAGTTCGTGCTCCCCAATTCCGAATTTCAAGTTATCGGCGCCGTGAGCCCAAATGAGTTGGCGGTCGTGATTGAAAAGCGCAATCCCGTGATGGACCATGCGAATGGGTTCGTTGACTTCAAGAACGAACTTGATCGTGATTGGACCGAGGTCCACAAGAGTGTGGGGTTCGCCACGGCCGACCGCCGCAATTCCCCATTGAAGGAAGCGAGCTTTGGTTATGGGTCCCCGGTCAAGCTGAGCGCCGTTCCGGTCGCCTCGAGCCATCGCGGACTCGTAGGCGCTAACGACCTCGTGAGCTGTGCCTGTCATACGGATCTGCCCGCCATCGACCCACACAACTCGGTGGCACAGGCGGCGAATCTGGTTCATCTGATGGCTGACCAGGACTACCGTTCGGCCCTGGCGAGCCACGTCGCTCATTTTGCCGAGGCATTTCCTTTGAAAGTTGATGTCGCCCACGGCCAACACTTCATCCACCAGCAAAATTTCCGGCTCCAGGTGCGCGGCCACCGCGAACGCCAGCCGCACGTACATCCCGCTCGAATAATGCTTTACCGGCGTATCGATGAATTTCTCAATCTCCGCAAAGGCGACGATGTCGTCGAACTTGCGATCGATTTCGCGCTTGCTCATGCCCAGAATGGAGCCGCTCAGATACGCGTTCTCACGCCCGGAAAGCTCCCCATGAAAACCCGTGCCCACTTCCAGCAGGCTGCGCACCCGCCCGTGAATCTCCGCCCAGCCGGTCGTTGGCCGCGTGATGCGCGAGAGGATCTTCAACAGCGTCGTCTTGCCCGCGCCATTGCGCCCGATCAGCCCGAGGATCTCCCCTTCATGGACCTCTAGTGTCACATTCTCGAGCGCCCAGAAGGCTTCGTGCTGCGGTCGGCGCAGTGCCGCGAGCGGCGAGCGCAAGAAATTTGTCAGCGTGTCGCGCAGCATTCCTCGTGACGCCTGCACGCCCCTTCGATAGCGCTTGCCCAACCCTTCGGCTTGGATGACCACTGTGCTCATTACTGACCCTTATCCACGCCCGCAAGCGAATTTTCCAAAGTACGGGTGTGCGCGGCGCGCTGTTCGGGTGTGGCGTAAATGTGAGTCTTGCGGAAGCGACTCTGCTCTCGCACGAAAACCATGTCCACCTGGCACAGCGCATTGTCCAGCGGACGGTAATGGAAACCGTAAATATCGTAGACCACGAACCCCGAATTCTTCATCCAGTGCACGATATCGAAAAGTTGCGGCCCGCCGATCATCGTTCCGAACAAGGTCACTTCCAGGATCACCACTTCCGTTTCCCGCAGCGTGCGCTCTGCTCCCGCCAGCACCTGTAACTCCGCTCCCTGCACGTCCACCTTGATAAGGTACGGCCCCGCGAGGCTTTTCTCCGCACAAACCTGATCGATGGTCACCACCGGCACTTCCCGGGGAGTGCCGTCCACGGTCGCGCCCTCCACTTCCTTGAGGAAGCTGGAACCGAATTTGTCCGGGTGCACGTTAATGGTGGCGGTTCCGGGAGTCTCCCCCGCCGCGGCCAGAACGTATTGCGCCTTGTAACTGGCACAGATGTTGCGAAGAAAGGGCTCGAACTCCACCAAAGGTTCGATCAACAGCAGGCTCGATTCCTTAAACTCCTGGTACAACTCCAAAGTCTGCGTCGCCACCCCCACGTCAATCACCGTCCCCGGCTTAAAGCCCAGCCGAGAGATCTGTTGAAGCGCCCCCGTTATGCTCGCCCGCGGAATCGCCGTCGGCCGCACCTTCTGAATGTCAAGGCCAGCCGCCTTGAAGAGGTCCTTCACGGCTTGTTTTACGGGAGTCAACATAGGCCGGTGCCTCAGGCTGCCTCCTCCCAATACGAATACGAGTGGCCGCGCCCGATCAGCGGCTTTTCAAACCACCGCCAAGACAGGTTGGCCACCACCAGCGTCAACACCAGCGCCAGCAGCGTGACCCCAACGCCCTTAGCATTGTAAATCTGCGGCACCGCGTGTAACAGAATTCGGTGCGTCAGGTATTGAATCGTCTCGTGGATCAGATAGACGCAATAGGAGATCGTGCCCAGACCCCGAAGGATCTTCCAACGCATTATCCCGGCAATCCACCCCTGCGTTTGCGAGAGAACCACCAGCAGAAGGCACCCGTAAAAAATCGCCAGCCAGGTGTAGCCAATCGTGGCCGTCACCATGCTTACCGGATGCACTAGCCACCACAGCAAGCCAACCACTCCCAGGGACAGCGCGGCCAGAACACGCTGCAATAACAAACCATGGTCGCCGAGCCAGGCGCGGAACTTAGCCTCGCGCCAGGCGATGGCAAGCAGCATACCAATCGCCAGCGTGTCGGCCCGGCAAGGCATCAGAATCGTGGCCAAGGGAGTGCCGGGCGCGAGATACCGGAAGAACAGAAAACGAACGAGTGGTGCGAAGCACATCGTCCCAGCAAGGACAACGACCAGCTTGCGAATCGAGACCCAGCGGATCAAAGGAGGCGCCAGGAGATAAAATTGTTCCTCGACCGCCAGCGACCACGTTACCGCAAACCATATCCACGGAACAGGAGCCAGCCCGACCCGTAAGTTCTGTAGAAAAAAGAGATGAAGCGGCACCTGTGTCAGGTCCTCGCGCGTCACCCCGAAGCGGCCCGGCAGAAGCCAAAGAGCTCCGCACACGAGCACGGCGTAAACGAAAATCAACGAGTAGTAGACCGGCAGGATGCGGTACACGCGACGCATGTAAAAAGCCCGAAAGTAATGCGGAGCGCTCCGCACATCCACGAGAATTCCCCCGATCAAGAATCCCGAAAGCACGAAGAACAGGTCCACGCCGCTCCACCCAATGGTCAGCCCGCTGAGCGCACGGTGTATCCAGAACCCGAGCGGTGCGTGCTCGGCGTTGGCGACGTAGTGGCACACGATGACCAGCAGGATCGCGAGACCTCGCAAGCCGTCCAGTTCCGGGATCCGCCCCCCGGCACTCGCCGGAACACCCCTCACCTTGAGTTCCTCGGCCTGCACAACCGTCTGCGTCATCGCTCCGAAACCAAGTTCATCCTTCCAACCCTCTTTGCGCCATCCATTCGAATATAAACTACTTAAATAACTTCTTGACTAGTTAGGAATTCTGTGCTATCCTATGTTGTGTACCCTGGAACTCAACCACCTACCGCCCCCACTCGCCCTCCTCCGCGAGGCGTAAGTCCTTTAGAGCTCACTCTTACGAGGAATGCCCCGTTTTGCCCCCATCCGCTCGCGAATTGCCCCAATTCTCGACAAATAACCCCTTTAGAATCAGTCTCCAATTTGCTAAGTCCTTTAGAGCTCACTCTTACGAGAAATGCGCCCGTAAGTCCTTTAGAATCCACTCTTACGAAATCACTGAATTTTAAGTCACATCGAATCATACTCTTACAAAAAAGGGGTAGGGGCCCCACCGCCCGCTGCATGCCAAAATCAACCCCTTTATTTTCAATCGATTACAAATCGCCCCATCCCGCGAATCCTCTACCAAGTCTTTTGCTTTGATACTCTTACAACTGCCCCGGAAGGTGCCACTCGCTTTTTTCTTTACCTCACTATTTCTTTACTTCATTACTTCTTCTTTTTCCTCACACCCTGTCCGCAATGGTCCCCTCGATGCGCTGGAAGAAAAACAACCCTCCCACCAAAATCAAGACGACCATTCCCGCGGACGCCAGCAGCAGCGGACCCGGCGCCTGTCCGTGCCCCGTCAACGCCCACCGAAAACCCTCTATCACTCCCGCCATGGGATTCAACCCGTACAGCCATCGCCACCGCTCCGGCACCAAGGAACTGGGGTACGCCACCGGGGACGCCAGCATCCAAAACTGCACCACAAAAGGAATGATCGATGCCACATCCCGGTAAAGCGCATTCAGCGCTGAAGTCCACAACCCGATCCCCAGCGCGGTAAGCAAAGCCAAAAAAATAAACGCCGGCAGCAACAACGCCGCCCACGTAGGCCGGAAGCCATAGGCCAGCGTCAGCGCAATCATCACCAAAAATCCAATCGCAAAATCCACCAACCCCGAACACACCGCCGCCAGCGGCAGCACCAAGCGTGGAAAATACACCTTGGTGATGACGTGCTGGTTGCTCACCACGATATTCGTGCAACTGGTCAGCGCGGTGGAGAAATACGCCCACGGCACCAGCGCCGCGAAGTAGAACACCGGATAAGGCAGCCCCTGCGACGGCAGCTTCGCCAGCCGCCCAAAGAAGATCGTGAACACTCCCATGGTCATCAGCGGCTGCAGAATGACCCAGGCCACCCCGATCACAGTTTGCTTGTAGCGCACTTTGACGTCGCGCCAGACGAAGAAGTAGAGGAGCTCGCGGTATTCCCAGAGCTCGTGGAGGCGGAGTTCGAGCCAACCGTGCGGAGGTTCGATGCGCACGGTGGCGGGCGCGCTCGCCGGAAGGGGGAGCGGCGTTGCGACAGGCGGGGGTGCGGTGACTGACGCCATTGATTTTTCTTGCGCCCCGAGAGGAAAAAATAATGTAGCGCCGAAGTTCAACTCGACGTTACAACACGAACTAGATTACCAGAGATGCGCTTGGGCGGAGAGCCGAGCTTGAGCTAAACAGTCTTGCGGTTTGCACAGGGCGGCGGGCGACAGCGCTATGGAGTGGGCTGCTCTTCCATTTGTTCGATGTCGCGGTCTTCGATTTGGCGCATCAGATTGGCGCGATGGAAGAGATAGTTTTGCATTTTGGCGGCCATCTCGCGGGGCACGACGGAAAATTGATTGTGGATCATCTCGCCCCAGGCGATGGGGCCGCGCGCGGGAACGAGATGCGTGCCCCACTGAAACATGAAGGCCACGTTCCACAGAACAAGACCGCCGAGGAAAATGGAAGCGACCGCCAGCGCCGCACGCGGGGCGCGAAAGAGTTTGGCAGTACGGTCCAGCAGGACGCTCAGGCCGAGGATGAATAGAGCCGTGAGCGAAACGAAGAAACGATTGCCGTAAGAAGAGATACCGGCCCAGTCCGGATAGCAGGCGATGAGAAGGTAAAACGCTAGCGCGGCCGCGAGGAATGGCGTGCCGACGCGCGGGTCGCGGCGCCAAAATAAAAACAATCCTGCTACGGCGAACAGAACGACGGGCGTCCACACGAACAATCCGTGATTGGAGGAAAACAGAACGGCGAGAAAAAATGGCGAGCGCCAACCCCAATTCTTTAGCGGGATATAGCCGGATTCAAACGGGCTGCCATAGATGATGTAGCGCGTGACAAACGTCGGAAAGAGAGAAAGCACGACAATTACGCTGAAGAGCAGGTGTCTTTCGAGAAGTTGTACAACGCTGGGTCCGCCGCGTGCGGGATCGCGAAAGGCGGCGACGTATTGGCCGAGGGCTTCGACGGCCAGCACGAGCAGCAGCATGGCGTTGGCGTAGTAGACGTTCAGCATCAAGCCGGCGATCGCGGCGAGTACGCACCACTGCCGCGTGGTGCGCTGCTGGCAGGTTTCGTGCCAATACCAGAGGAATAAGGCCACGGCAAACGCGGAATGCGCGTGGGACCATGACGGATTGAAATACATGTAGACGGGAAGAGAGCTGGCCCACCAGATGGAAATGGCGGCGAGAAAAGCCCAGCGCTCGTCCACATATTTGCGGGCGACGCGCATTGCAAGCAACAAGCCGAGGAAACCATACAGCGCGGTGCCGAAAGCCATGGCGATGCGATAGGGCGCGGAAAATCCGTCCGCGGCCACTGGCGATCCCATCGCGCGGGCCAGCAACACGCCGGCGTGCGTGACCAGGAGAAACGGCGCCCAGAGGATGGCCGGACCCACGGTGAAATGATTATCGAGGTGGCCGGTGAGGGTGCGGAAGATGGGTTTCGGCTGGCCGTTTTCATCGAGGCGCGCGCCGCGAAAGCTGGCGTTGGCGGCCTGGTAGTCGCGTTGAAAATCGAAGCTGTGTTCGATCAGCGGAGCGCGAGCGAAGGCGTAGTAACCGACGCCGTCGCCGCGTACCCAGGGATTGAGCAGCGCCAGCGAGAGAAGGAATAGCGAGAGAAGCAGGCGCTCCAATTTGGGCGCGCGCGCGGGGCGCGGCGAAGTCAGGGGTTGAGGTTCCACAAGCGCGGCACCTGTCAAACGAATTCTGGGGTCCCCGACAGCAGCAGGCGGTTCGATGCTCGTAATCATGTAAACGATACCCCGGCAGGCCCGGTTGCCAAAAGCGCGGGCTTGTCTAGGTATATTACATTAATAAGTACAATTACGATACATGTTATGCACTGCGTACCAGACGGCGCTTCCGGGGGCCGAGCAGGCAGGGAGACCACGTCGTTCGCATTCCGGAAGCAGGCAGTATGACGCGTCGGGTGGGGGGCGGCAACGGATTTCCTCTCGAAGGGAAGAAAAGCAGAAGCAGAAGATAACGCAGAGACGCTGAGAACGCGGAGGAAGCGCAGAGAAGAGGCAGAATGCGCCCCTTGTGATCCGTTCATTCCCGGCTTCCAATCTTCCCCTGCGGTACTGATTGAACACGATGTGAGGGAGCAGGCGCTTCCGTTGTGTGCCAACGTGCTAAAAACATTCTAGATGCGGCAGGTCGAAGAATGAAAACGATTCTGGCGTGGTGGTGGCAGAAACGGATGGCGCGAACGATTCGGCTGCGCCTGGCACTGTATAGGCACGGTTGAAGATCTACTTGCCCTGCGGCCGTTCGATCGTCAGGTCAGCAGCAAAAAGCGCACTGAATTTCCGCTGAGTTTTTCTCTGTTTGTCACTTCTTCAGAATCTCCCACTGCTTAAGAGGAACAACGGGAGCCTCGATATTTCCGACGATCTTGAATTCCCCGGCCATAAATCCGAAAAGATCGCTGTTCCCGGATTCGACAGGCACGACCTTCACGACAGGCGTTCCGCGCTTGGTGCCAATGACGGGCTCATCGGTCGCCTGGACATCGCTCATGATGGTGAGGCAACTTGCTTTGAAGGCGCTGGCGCGCATGTGCTTCATGGAACGATCCTTCTGTCTATCGTCATACTACATGACCTATCCAAGAAGATCAGTGGAGACATGTTTCCGGCGGCTTTTGGCGGGGGCAAAGCGCGGCCGGGTCGTCGATGCAAGATGAATTGAACTAGGACTCAAACGTCCAACGGCCGCCGGCCATGGTGCGTTCGACGGGAATGGTGACGAACTTTGAGGGATCCTCCTTGAACGGGTCGCGGCCGAGAACGACCAAATCGGCGAGCTTTCCGGCTTCGATGGAGCCTTTGAGGTTCTCTTCAAACGAGGCGTAAGCACCGTTGACGGTGCCGACCCGGATCGCTTCTTCCACGGTAATCTTCTGCTGTGGTCCCCAAACGTTTCCTTTGATGTCGGTGCGGGTCACTTCCGATTGCAGCGCCATCATGGGGATGAATTCTCCGGGTGGATAGTCGGAAGCCTGCGTCGGGCGAATTCCCGCATCGAGGAAGCTCCTCAAGGCAAACATGTGATTCAGGCGTTCCGCACCGTAATAGCGCATTTTTTCGCCATGATAGTAGACGTAGGTCGAGAAGGGCGTGGGGATAGCGCCAAGCGCTTTGATGCGGGAGATCAAGTTGTCATTGACCAGCGTGCAGTGTTCGAGGCGGAAGCGCGGGTCGCGGCGTGGGCTTTCCCGTTGCAAGCGCTCATAGACGCGAAGGGTGGTGTCGATGCCCACGTCGCCGTTGGCGTGCGTGCCGATTTGCCAGCCCGCCAGGTGGGCTTTGCGGCCATAGGTGTACAGCTCTTCCTCGGTCATGACAAGAATGCCGTAGTCGTTTGGGCGACCTTCATAAGGGACAGACAGGCGCGCGGTGCGCTCGGAAATCGAGCCGTCGCAAACCAGCTTCATCGCGCCGACGCGAACCCACTCGTCGCCCAGGCCGGTGCGGACACCTGACTCGATCATCGAATCGATGTAGCGATAATTGATGAAGCAGTAGGCGCGATAGAGGAGATCGCCGGAATCGCGGGCGTCCTGATAAGCACGAAGATCATCGGGAGTGCCCTGGGCTTCATGAGCGGAGGTGATTCCGGTCTTGGCGAGCATTTTGGAAATGAGTTTGACGCCTTCGCGGAAATCATCGCGATTGAAATTGAGTGGAATAACTCTCTCAAAAAGTGCGTTCGCACTCTCAGCGACACGGCCGGTTAGTTTTCCTGTTGCCGGGTCGCGATCAATTTTCCCTCCGGGTGGGTCGGGCGTTTTTTCGTCGATACTGGCCTTTCGAAAAGCGAGGGAATTCGAATAGGCGGTGTGGCCGCCGCGGTGCTGGATATTGACGGGATGATCCGGAACGGCAGCATCCAGATCGGCGACGCTGAGCGGCCGGCCTTCGTCCGTTTTTGTGTCGTCGTATTTGAAGCCGAGAACCCATTCACCCGGAGGAGTCTTGGCAGCACGCTCCCGGATCGCCACTTGAATGGCAGAGATGGAACGGAGGTCGCAATCCACCATGCGGAGATGCATTCGTCCGGCGTCCGCGGGATGCGAGTGGGCATCGATGAAGCCCGGCAACACCGTCTTTCCGTTGAGATCCATCTTTCGAACACCAGGTCCAGCCAGATTCATTACGTCGGTGTTTTTCCCAATAGCGAAAAACCTGCCGCGCGATATGGCGATCGCTTCCGCAACCGGCTCTGCAGGATTCATCGTTACTACGTGGCCGTTATGGAGGATCAACTCCGGTTTTTCCTGTTCGAGGGGGAAGAGCGAGAGAGCAGCAAGCGAGCCTAAGAATTCGCGGCGAGTCGTCCCGTTGGTCATAGAGCCTCTCTGAGCATGTCCGAGGATTGCTGCGGATGCTACGCTGCGGTGCTGCGAACGTCAAACGCGATGCTCAAGAAAGCAGTAGGTCTAATCCTTACTTGAAGTCTAGAGCCGAGAGCAGCACCTGATCCTTGGTTCTCTCGGTCCAGGTGAAGAGGACGGAATCGCCGCTGCGCTTGACGCGTGGGAAGTTTCCCGAGCTGGTGGTGCCAATGAGTAAAGAAGGATGGCGCGTTCCGTCTGGGTCCATCTGACGGGCGCGCACCTGCACGGCTTGCTCACCGCGTACCACCCAGCTCACGACCGCGCTTCCCGAATCCAGCACGGCCACGCCCACGCGGCCCGCCGGATTGCCGTCGTCGACCTGCACGGGAGCGCCAAAGGTGTTGCCGCCATCGTTGGAAAAAGCGACCTCGACTTTGGGCTGGTCGTTTGCGGCGGTGAACCAAGCGACGGCGACGTGGTTTTCGTGCGAGGCAATGGCCGGGCCGTTGACCGGGCAGGCGTTGATCTTCCAGTTGTCAGCGAAAACGTTCTTGGGGGCCGACCATTTGTTTCCGTCGAAGCGGACTACCGAGATATCGCGGATTTCCTGATCGGAGCGATCGCGGTAGGCGGCCAGAATCCCATTGGCGGTTGGCACCGCGGAGGGCTGGCAGCATTCGCAGACGCGGTTGTCGATGGACACTTCGGGTCCTAGCTTGCCGCCGAGATCGATGCTCGTGTACATCATGGCCACGTCGCCGGAGTTTGCTGGCGTGGCGTTCTTCTTGCTCAATTTCCTGCTGTCCAGCCAGATGACTCCGACGCCTCCACCGGCGGCGGGCAGCATGGACACAAAGCCGTGTTCGACCGGGGTACGATCGCGATGCGGAATCACCGGCTTGCTCCAGGTGCGTCCCGCATCGCGGGAGAAGGCGACGTTGACGTTGTAGCCCTCGCTGTGCGGGACGAAGGTCGTCCAATGAGCGGCCAGCACGCCTCCGCCCAGCGGCAACAGGGAAGGAAAATCCGCCATGTTGACGACCAGTTGCTCGCCTCCGGCGATGATTTGCGCTGGAGACCATTTCTCGTCCTTACGCACGGCGAATTTCAGGGCTGGTTCGCCCGATTCCGTCGTTTCGATCCAACTCAAATAGATTTCGCCGCCGGGTCCGACGGCCAGATTGGGCTGGCCGCTATCGCGCGCCGCTGGCGAGGGAATCTCTCGCAACGTTTGTAGGGAAACAGGCACGGAAACAGGCGCGGCGGGAGGAGTTTGGCGGCAACCGGTGAGAACGCCGGGAAGCGTCACGATCAAGCTAAGCAGTACCGTCGATTTGTGGAGTTTCATGCCGGGTCACCTGATCGCGCTAGTCTGCGAGCGTCCATGAGGTTGTTAGTTCTCGGACCTCAGATTTGAGACGGTGGAGGTCAGACGGCGGTTCCGGCGGCGGCGCGGGGGCGGGAGGCCGCGTCATTCTTGGCTTGTTTGTCCTGGAAATAGGAGGACACGCGGTCGATGATTTCAGTGAGCGGGGTCTGGGGGCGGAAGCCGGTGAGGGCGTGGAGCTTATCGACGCAAGGGACGCGGCGCATCATGTCTTCGAAGCCAGGCTCGTAGGCTTTGTCGTATGGGACAAATTCGATGGTGGAGCTGCTGCCGGTGCGTTTTTTTACGAGATGGGCGAGCGCCTCGATGGAAATTTCTTCGGTGTTGCCGACGTTGATGACTTCCCCGACGGAGTGCTGCGTATCGATCAGACGGACCAGAGCTTCGACGGTGTCGCGCACGTCGCAAAAGCAGCGGGATTGCTGGCCGTCGCCGTAGACGCTGATGGGAGAATTGTCGAGGGCGGCTTTGACGAAATTGGGCAGCACCATGCCGTAGCGTCCGGTCTGGCGGGGGCCGACAGTATTGAAAAGCCGGACCACGATGACCGGGAGCTTTTTTTCTTTCCAGTAAGAGAGCGCGAGAAATTCATCGAGGGCTTTGGAGGCGGCGTAACTCCAGCGGCCTTTGGTGGTGGGGCCGAGGACGAGGTCGGCGTCTTCGTGAAACGGCACGTTGGTGTTTTTGCCGTAGACCTCGGAGGTGGAGGCGGTGAGCACCAGCTTGCGTTTTTTGCAGGCGGCTTCGAGGATGGTTTGCGTGCCATTGACGTTGGTCTCTATGGTGCGGACGGGGCTTTCGACGATGAGCTTGACGCCCACAGCGGCGGCGAGGTGCACGACGACATCGGCGTCGTCCACGAGCTCGGCAACCAATTGGCGGTTGTCGATGGCGTCGAGGTGGTATTCCATCCGGTCGGAGGCTTTGAGGTGGCGGATGTTTTCCATGCTGCCAGTGGACAAATTGTCGAGCAAAACAACGCGATCGCCACGATCGAGGAGGCGCTCCGCTAAATGAGAGCCGATGAAACCGGCCCCGCCGGTGATTAGAAAGCGCAAAGAGCCTCCTTAGAGTTGCTGGGAATCGTCGTCGCGATCGTGAGATGAGGATTTGTAAACCGGATCCGGTTCATCGCTATCGACATGCGGAACATCGCTCGCTTCCTGGGGACCGTAGCCATAAGAGTACGGATAGTAGCGGTAAGAATAGTAGTAGTCTGGAGCACTGGAATCCACCGCATTCAGGACTACGCCGAGGAGATGGCACTTTACGCTGACGAGAAGATCGCGAGTGCGCGTGAAAGCCTCCTTGGGGGTTTCTCCGCTGCGCACGACCAACAGGACGCCGTCGGCCTGCACGGACAGAATCACGGCGTCGGTGGCGGCCATGATCGGCGGCGTGTCGATGACGATAAATTTGAACTTGGTACGGAGCTCGGCGATAGCGTCCGCGAACCGATGGGACGAAAGCAAGTCCGCGGGATTCGGCGGAAGGGGACCCGTGGGAATAGCGGAGAGATTGGGAATGGCGGGGTGTTGCACGGTCACGAGATCGAGGCTGGAGACGCCGGCGAGATAGGAGCTGAGACCCGCATATTTCCCGTTGCCAAGATTGAGAAGGCGGCCGACTCCGGGCTTGCGGAGGTCGGCATCGATGAGCAGCGTACGGTCACCGAGCTGCGCCAAGGTCACCGCGAGATTGGCGGCGGCGGTGGTTTTGCCTTCGCGGGGCAAGGCGCTGGTGACCAGGATTACCTGCGGCGGATGACCGGCTTGCGAGAGGAGCAGCGATGTCCGCAAAGCACGGAAGGCTTCCGACATCTGGGACTTCGGAGCGTGCTGCGCTACCAGCTCCACGTGCCTCTCGTGACCGTTGGTGGTAATACCGGACAAAAGTCTGGAGCGTTTTCCGTCACCGTTCAAATCCGTAAAGGCGGGAACAACCGCCAGCGACGGCAACCGCGAAAGGGTTTCGATGTCGTCGGGAGTCTTGACGGTGTTGTCCATGTACTCGCGCATGAGGGCCAAGCCGATGCCGCCAACGAGGCCCACGAGGAATGCGAAAACCACGTTGCGCGCTTTGGCGGGACGCGAGGGATAGGAAGGGATCATGGCGGGATCGACGACGCGGATGTTGGACGATTGCAAGGCGGAGGAAATGCCCGCTTCCTTGAGCTTGGTGAGCAACCCGTCGTAGAGCGATTTGTTGGCTTCGGCATCGCGCTTCAGCATGTTGTATTGGACCATGCGCTCGGACATCTGGTTGGTTTCAACCTTTTGCTGATCGAGGTTGCGGGTCAGCAAGTCTTCGCGCTGGCGTGCTTCGCGATATTCACTTTCGATACGGGCGACCGCGTTCTTCTTTTCCTTTTCGAGGTTTACGTCGAGTTCCTTGATCTGCGACTGGAGCCGGACGACCTTTGGGAAATTGGGGCCGTATTGATTGAGCGCGTCGGTGTATTGGGCATTCATCTCCGCGCGCTTGCGAAGAAGATCCTGAACGATAGCGCTGTCGCGAATCTGGGGCACGGCGTCCATCTCGCCGGACTTCGCGAATTCGTAGAGCGACTGCTTTTTCATAGTCTCGGTTTGCGCTTCGGTGAGCTGGCGGTTGAGATCGGACAGACGCTGGGTGGTGATGTTCTGCTTGTCGTCGAGCTCCCAGATTTGATTTTTTCTTTCGTAGTCGAGGCGCGCGTCTTCGGAATTCTTTACCCTGATCCGCAACTCATCGAGCTGATCGGTCAGCCAGCTGGTGGCTTCGGTGGTGGCTTGATAGTGGCTGCGGCGGTTCTGGTCGATATAGTTCTTGATGTGGGCGTTGACGATCTGCGAGGCCAAAAGAGGATTGGTAGATTCAAAACTTATGTCCATTAAGCGGCTGTTCGGAACGCGCCTTACGCCCAGGCTGCCCAGGAAGGCACCTAATTCTGGCGGGCGCTTCTGGTTCGCGAGGCTGCCGGTGGTCATGGCCGGAGAAGAGAGGTCCGCGTTGGGGTCGTCGGTGAGGCCGGCAAGTGCGCCGCTACGGATGGTTTGGAGACCGAGGGTTTCGCTGGTCAGGATTTTGGACTGGGTCTCGATGTAGTTTTCCAGATCCAGCATGTAATCGTAAGAGTCGGTCCCCTGAAATGGCAGGATGTTGGTGTTCTCACGGTCAATTTCGATGCGCGTGGTGGCGACGTAGACCGGCTGCATGCGGAAGGTGGCAATGGAAACGATAGTGACGACCGCCAGCATGAAGGAGAGAACGAGCCACTGGTGTTTGCGGAGGATCAGCAGGTAATCGTAGAGATGGGGCTCGCGAGGCGAGAGGTCCCATACCGGGAGGCGCGAGGGGGCTACGAGATCGACGGCGCCGTTCGATGGGCTTTCGCGAGGAATCAGTTTGCTATCTTCAGCCATATGCTAGCGGATGAGCCGGTAAATCAAGACGCCAGTGCCGACGCCCAACGCGATTTCCCCGGTTTTGACGAGGGCCGCCTTTGCGCCACTGTTCGGCACGTACAAGATGTCGCTGGGGCGGAGCTGCAAATCTTCCGCTTGAAACTTCATTACTTTCCTCAGATCCACTTCCACTTCGCGTTGCTGGCCGCTGCCGTCTTTGCGGACGATCACCGCACGATCGGACTTCGCGGTGCGATTCAAACCACCGGCCAAGGAAAGCACTTTGAGCGTCGTCAGTTGTTTGCGGTCGTTGGAGACGACAAAGCCGCCGGGCCGGAGCACCGCCCCCAATACGTATACGATTCCAGCATGGGGGACGGTGACGACGTCGCCGGGCTGGAGGACGATATTGCTGGTCATTTCGCCGGTTTCGAGGATCTGATTCAAGTTGACGGTGATGGTGCTGCTCAATAGCGGTGGCACCGCCTGCGGTGGATCGCCGCCGGCTACCGCGGGCTTACGGGACTCGGAGGCCGATGGAGGAGCCACGGCTTTTTGCGCGGAGGAGTCCGGCACGGGTGACGGCGTGGTGGCTTCTCGGCCTTGGGGTGGCAGCACATCTTCCGGGCCAATCGCGGGAGGTTCGGAAGCATCGCCGGAAGCCTCGGCCGATGCTTCGGGTTCCTGACGCGTCACGATCACGGTGTCTCCCGCGTCGCCGGAGATACCGCCGGCTTCGGCCAAAACCTCGATCAGCGTCACCTGCCGGTCAGCCTGATACACCATGGGATGACCGACGGCCCCTACGACAGTGATCGGCTTGCTCTTTTTTTCCTTCACAACCACGCTTACTTCCGGGTGAGAGACCAGGCCGTTGACTTCCAAGACTTCCTGAATCTTGCGCTCCGCTTGAATTTCCGTTAAGCCCGCAAGGTGCAAGCGCACGGGTATGAGCGGAATTCCGACCGTGCCGGTCTGGCTGACGCGCAGTTCTCGCGTCAACTCCGGCACATCGAAGACCTGGATGGATACCACGTCGCCGCTGCCGATGACGTAGTCGTGAGGAGGTGCAACGTGCGCGGCAGCAGCTACGGCACGCAAGCGCTCGTTTGTTTGTTGTGACGTCTCGACATCTTGAGCGCGGCTGGTGGGCGCCAGAACGAGTGTCCCAATCAGCGCGAAAGTGCCGAGACACGACACCGCCGCACCCAGTCTGGCTGGCTGCATACGAATAGATGACCCCCCGAGCCCGATTATACAGCCATGAGGGACAATTCCATCAGTGATTTCGGTTCCTCGGCCGGTGGCCGTGGACCGGCGGGGTTTGCAGGGAAGCTGGGCGAATCTCGCCGGTAGCCAAATGGGCCATGAGCAGGAACAAAAGTGTGTTGGCGGGAATATGAAGATTAAAATCGACCAGGCTGTGTACCAGAAAGCCACTACAGCCGACAAGCCCGGAAAGGTGCAGCGCCGCGGCAAAGGATTTATCCGTCTGGAGCAAGTGGCGCAGGGAATCGAAGAACAATACCCCGAGGAACCAAGCGCAGCATAAGCCGCCGGCAATCCCGGTTTCCGCCAGTGCTTCGAGGTAATCGTTGTGCGTATGATTGACAACTTTTCCGTCGTACAGCGTTTCGTAGGCGGGGAAGACCGTCTGCAAGGTGCCCAGTCCCGTGCCGGTCCAGCGATGATCCAGGAAGATTCGCCAAGTGTCCTGGCGCATGGAGGCGCGTTTCCCGGAGCTGACTTCGAGAGTCTGCAGCGAAGAAAATCTCTCGAGAACCTGGCGCACGCCCAACCACGAGACCATTAGGAGGGCCAGGAGCAAGACCAGTCCGCCGGCCAATACATGTTTGCCCCCCGCACGACGCAACACCATAAGCAGAGCAAGAACGCCTAACTCCACTCCGAAACTCACGATGCCGCCACGCGAGGCGGACAGAAAGAGAGCTCCAATGGGCACGAGCGCGCACATCCCCACCACGTACCAGCGCTCTTTCCGGACCTTGCCGAGCACCAGCGGCACCAGCGCCACGGGAATGACCAGCTCGATGAACCCCGCGAAGTGATTGCGGTTCACATAGGGCCCGAAGGGAATTCCGCCGTAGCGCATCTCGCGGAACCAGTACAGCTTGCCGTTGAAGGTTAACTGTTGGAGGATGCCGAAGATGGCCACGAGAAAGCCAAAACCCATCACGAACCATACAAAGCTCTTCCAATCTTCCGCGGTCTGGAAGGCCTGCGCGGCAAGAAACAGAACGATCAACTCGGCGACGAGCAGGGCTAGCTCGGCGCGGGTGTTGTAAGCGGACGCCGTGGCTCGAAAAACGATCTGTCCCAGGGCGATGGAGGCTAGCAGCAGCAACGGCGGCAGCAGCGGAGTAATGACGACCTGGTTCTCCTCCTCGTGGCGGAAATAGGAGCGCACGGCCCAGAGAAGGAACAACAGGCCGGCGCCGGTTTCGAGAACCGCGCGCGCCCAATCCTCGACGGCTCCGTGAGTGGCAACCGCGAATACCACCAGCGCGCAGATGCCCATCCGCAGGAATTTCATGGCTTGGGGCCCTCGGCGGATTGCGGGACTAGCGACACGTCATCCACCCAGGCGGTTCCCTGAATTCTGATGTTGAATTCGTCGGCGGGATTGCGGCTGATGCAGACTCGGACCCCGTACACGTCTTTTCCCGAGGTCCAGGGCATTTCAATTTTTGTCCACGGCTGGGTTCCATGGACGTCGGAAGTGTCGAGAGACGCGGCCTGGGAATTTTCGAGCCAGATCAGCCGAAACCGGATGCCCTGGTTTGTCGTGAGAGCCTGGGTGCGCACCCAGGCCGAAAAGCGGTAGGTGGCGCTGGGCCGCACCTCCGCGAAATTGCAGACATCGGAGAAATTCACATTACGCTTGCCGTCGAAACCCAGCCGCAGAGACTGGTTCCCGGAGTGTTTTGTGGTGGTGTCCAGGCTGGTTTGCACACCGACCGAAGGGGCAAAGACCCAGGAGAATCCTCCGCCACGCACGCCGGTTTCAAATCCACCGTCCCACAAAACGGAGCTGGCGGGGTCTCCGGGGGGCGGAAGACCCGCAAGGCCAACGGCTTCGTCCCAAACATGCCGCGCGTCGGCGGTGTGATGAGTGCGAAGGAGCATGTCGATGAACGGGAAAACGTCGCCAAGTTTCAGGTGAGGATGAAGCGCAACGAGCCGCGCCCAAACAGACATGGCCGGGGCAACCTCTTCGTTGAAATCGAGCTCGCGGATGGCGTCGAGGTATACGCCCCCGCTGGGGGGCAGCACTTTGTCCAAGATGGTCTGAACGTCCGGATCGACGCGCCAGGATCGCGAGAACGCTTCAGCGGCGCGCTGTGGATCGACTTCGACCGCGTGCCGGATTTCGGAGAAGGCCTGCGGCAGCTCGCCCAGTCTTAGCAGGAAATTTCCGTAGCGCCAGGAAACTTCCGCGGAGAGCGGGTAGACCCGCGTGGCTTGGAGAAATGCATCGCGAGCCGCCTGGAAGTCACCTTGCGTCTCGTAGGCCGCACCAAGATCCATCCAAGTATTGGCAGAACGTGGATCGAGAGAGAGAGAGGTGCGGTAGGCGGTGATGGCGTTGCGGGTATCGGGTTCTTCGAGGTTGAACAGCCAGTAGTGACCGAGAAGATACCAATTCAGGGGATTGCCGGGCTCGAGTTGCGTCGCTTTCTCGTAGCCTTTGAGCGTCTCGAGGCCGGTGTTGTGAGCCGCGCGCGCATTGCGGATGCTCGAGTAGGAGAGCGCGGCAGCGAGCAGGAAGGCAGCGAAGACGAGAGCCACGCGTGCCACAGAACTGGACAGGCGAAAAACCATTCCACGGTACTCTGCCTAGTTCGCTGTGGAGAAGCAATATCAAAGTCGCCTGCTGGACGCTTGGCAGTGAACGTGCGACGCGAAAGGATTACTAGTAATTACTTAGTATCGGCTAAGGCGACGTAGGCGCCGAGGCCGATCATGCCGAGGCCGGAGGCGACGCGCTGACGGCGACGGAACGGCGCGTTGTTTTTGAGCTTGCGCTCAAGAGGAGAGGCGAAAAGGACGACTACGAGATCGGCGCCGGTGTTGAGCAGCACGGAGAGCGCGCCGAGAACCACGAATTGCAGAAAAATGTGGCCGCGGGCCGGGGTGATGAATTGCGGGATGAAGGACAAGAAGAACAAAGCGGTCTTGGGGTTGAGGGCTTCGGTGAAGATGCCCTGACGGAATGCGCCTTGAGATGGCGATGTAGTTTCAACGGCCAGTTCGGCGTTGCGAGTACGGATCATACGGATGCCGAGCCAGACTAAGTACGCCGCTCCGGCATATTTCACGGTGTGAAAGGCCACGGCGGAAGCGGCAAGGATAGCGGAAATACCCAGAGCCGCGGCGAAGACGTGGAAGAGCCCGCCGACGAAAGTGCCGAGCGAAGAATTGATACCTTCGCGGCGGCCGCCAGCGAGACTACGCGCTAGAACGTAAAAGATACCGGGCCCCGGCGTGATGGCCAGAACGAGGGCGGCGGCGAAAAAAAGAAGAAAGCGGTGAGCGTCAAACATCAATTAATTTTACCCGTGAGTGGTGACTTGTGACCAGCAGCAATCTCGTGGCTGCCTGCCCGGGTTCTAAAAGCCCGGCGCTACATTCCGGTGCCCGAGTACGTTATCCTTCCAGGCCATGCATGACCTTAGTTACTTTAGAGAGCACCTAGATGTGTTCGCCGAGATGGCGAAGAAACGTGGCGTGACGCTGGACCTCGACGAGTTTCGGACACTCGACAAAGAGCGGCGGGAGCTGATTACGGCTACCGAGCAGCTTAAGGCCCAGCGGAACCGGGCTAGCGAAGAGATTGCGCGGCTGAAGAAGGAAAAGCAGGACGCGGATGCGCTGATCGCGGCGATGAAGCAGGTGTCCGAGCACATCAAGCAGGCGGACGAGCGCATCGCGCATATGGACGCCATGCAGCGGGAATTTCTGTTGACAACTCCCAACGTCCCGCACTCGAGCGTCCCCGTGGGGCACAGCGCGGAGGAAAACGTCGAGGTTCGTCGCTGGGGTGCGCCGCCGAAGTTCGATTTTGCGGCGAAGCCGCACTGGGATGTCGGCGAAGGCGCGGGGATTCTCGATCTGCCCGCCGCGACGAAAATCACCGGCGCGCGATTCGCGGTGTATAAAGGTTGGGGCGCACGGCTGGAGCGAGCACTGGCGAATTTCTTTCTCGATGTGCACACCCGGGAGCATGGCTACACGGAAATCCTGCCGCCGTTTCTGGTGAACACCGCATCTCTGATGGGGGCGGGGCAGTTGCCGAAATTCGCGGCCGAGCTTTTCAAGATTCAGGACACGGACTTCTGGCTCACGCCCACCGCGGAAGTAGAGCTGCACAACCTCTATCGCGATGAAACTATCCCGGAGGAAAAGCTCCCCATCCACGTTACGGCTTGGACTTCGTGTTTCCGGTCCGAGGCGGGGGCGGCTGGGAAAGATACGCGGGGGATTCTGCGACAGCATCAGTTCCAGAAGGTGGAGCTGTTCAAGTTTACGCATCCGGATAAGAGCTATGAGGAGCATGAAACGCTGGTGCGCAACGCCGAGACGATTCTCCAGAAACTTGGCCTGCACTACCGGGTGATGCTGCTTTGTTCCGGCGACATGGGCTTCGCATCGGCGAAAACGTACGACATCGAGGTTTGGCTGCCGTCGAGCAACGAGTTCCGGGAAATTTCTTCCTGCTCGAATTGCGAAGCGTTTCAGGCGCGGCGCGCCGGGATTCGCTTCAAACCCAAAGGTGGCGGCAAAAGCGATTTCGTGCATACGTTGAATGGCTCCGGCCTGGCCGTGGGGCGAACCTGGATCGCAGTCATCGAGAATTATCAGCAGCCTGACGGTTCCATTGTCATCCCTGACGTTTTGCGTCCATACATGGGGATCGAACGGATTCCCGCGGCGGAATAGTGGAATTGATAGGGCCACCGCAACTGTGCGGAACGGAAGACGTTTTGGGCGCCCAAGGGCGGTCATCGGACGAGGAATGGGGGCTGGACCACCTCTTATATGAGGGCGCAGCCTGGCGGCGGGCGCGGCAAGCCCTACCCCTGCCGCGTATTGTATTGTAAACAAATAGGTTACGCGTGACAGAAGGGTCCTGCAGCCAAACGGGAGGGATCTCTTACGTCGCGCAAATCATTGAATTCACGCCTTTTCGTTTGACTCACCCTTTTACCCTTGCATACACTCGGCTCCACCGCCTGGCAGGAATGAGGGGGGCCGAGGTTGCGGCGAGAACGTTGACTGCTTTGGGGTTACACTAGGGTAGACTGCGTGGCCGTCAAAATGGAAAGGACCGCTGAGCGGCCGCAGTAGATGAAGATTCGATGAGCTTTCTTTCCCGCGTTATGCGATTCCTGTTCTGGCTGCTGGTACTGTCTTGGAGCGTGACGCTGGTGCGGCGCGCCGTAGCCTGGATGCTGCGTGGTGCCACAACGGCACCGCAACAGGGTTCCGATGGTTCGAGTAGCAACCAAGACATGGCAATACCACGGCGGCTGGTGCGTGACCCCGTTTGCGGCGTGCACGTTGCGGAGGTGCTGTCCATCCCGTTGCGCGAGGGGGGAGAAACCCTGCACTTTTGCTCGATCGCTTGCCGCGACAAGTACGCGGTTAGCACGAAGAAGTTGGCGGCAAACGGATAGATCGCTTTGCAACGAATGAGTTTAGGTTTTAGTTGTCGGGCCAAGTCACCGAAGTGAGAGAACCGCACTCGATAAATTTCGAGTAACGACGCGTAAGGAAAGGACCGAAGCCGATGGCCACGGTCGCAAAGCCCATGATTCCACCGATGATCCCGCGCATCGCCCCGCGCGAGGACTTGAATCCATTCCGCATCGCTCAGATTCAATTCGACATGGCCGCGGAGTTTTTGAAACTCGATCCCGGCTTGCGGCAAATTTTGCGCACGCCGAAGCGGGTGCTGGAGGTTTCCATCCCGACCAAGATGGACAACGGCCAGGTGAAAGTGCACACGGGCTTCCGCGTGCAGCACAACGTCGCGCGTGGACCAGGCAAGGGCGGCATCCGGTTTCATCCGAATGTCACGCTCGACGAAGTGAAAGCGCTGGCGGCCTGGATGACCTGGAAGACGGCCACCGTGAATGTGCCGTTTGGCGGCGCCAAGGGCGGGGTCATCTGCGACCCTAAGCGTATGTCCAAGAGCGAATTGGAGCGCATGACGCGGCGCTACGCCAGCGAGATTTTGCCCATCATCGGGCCGAACATGGACATTCCCGCGCCGGATGTGTACACCGACGCGCAGACGATGGCCTGGATCATGGACACCTATTCCATGACCGTCGGGCATTCAGCGCATGGCGTGGTCACCGGCAAGCCTGTTTCCATCGGAGGCTCCGTGGGACGTAGCGAGGCCACCGCGCGCGGGTTGCTGTATGTGGTGGAAGAAGCCTGCAAGCTGAAGAAAATTTCGCTGCGGGGCGCGACCGTTGCGATTCAAGGCTTCGGAAACGCGGGCGCGACCGCGGCTCGGTTGTTCGCGGAGAAGAAAGCGAAAATCATCGCCTTGAGCGACACGCGCGGCGGGGTGACGAATTCGCGCGGGATCGATCCGATTAAAGCGATTCGCTACAAAGAACGTTCAAGCACCGTGGTGGGCATGCCAGGCGCGTCGCGCATCAGCAACGATGAGCTGCTGACGATGAAGTGCGACATCCTGATACCGGCGGCGCTGGAAAATGTCATTACGCTGCAGAATGCCGAAGCCGTCAAGGCCCGCATCGTCGCCGAAGCCGCCAACGGTCCGACCACGCCGCACGCCGATGAAATTCTGGCGCGGCGCGGGATTACCGTGCTGCCGGACATTTTGGCGAACGCCGGGGGCGTCACGGTGAGCTACTTCGAGTGGGTGCAGAACCAGGAAGGGCTCATGTGGGACATCGACGAAGTGAACGCGCGGCTGCAAAAGATCATCGTGCGCGCGTTCAACGAAATGGTGGAGACGATGCGCAAGCACCACGTTCCGCCACGCGCCGGCGCGATGATTTTGGCCGTGAGCCGCGTTGCCGAGGCTACTCTCGTTCGCGGTTTGTTCCCGTAAACCACATCCGCGGAGATTTGCTTCGTCCGCGGTCCCGCTTTCATCAAATTTTTTCTTGCGCTGAAGAAAGAAACGCGCGTACATTCGCAAGTGCCGGTACGTTTTCGTGACGCCGCACCGTAAAACGGTCAGCGCCTGCGAGACGTCACCGGCACTTTTCACTTTACGTGCATAGAGCGGCTCAAGTCGTTCCTGCGTGAGGTGGAAAAAACCGGTGACTCAAGGAATTTCCGGTACTGCGGGGCTGAAAGCAAGAAATCATGAGCAATCATAACAATCATACGAATGAGGCACCGCCGATTCTGCTGACCATTGCGGGATTCGACCCGAGCTGCGGCGCGGGAACGGCGGCGGACCTCAAAACATTTGCGGCCCACGGATGCTACGGCGTTGCGGCGATCACCTCGCTCACGGTGCAGAATACGCAGGGCGTGGAAGATGTACAGAATACGCCGAGCGCTATGCTGCGCGCGCAACTCGAAGCGCTGGCCAACGATTCCGACATCGCGGCGGTGAAGATCGGGATGCTGGGGAACCGCGGAAACGCGGTGGTCGTGGCGGAATTTCTGGACGCGCACAAATTCGCGCACGTCGTGCACGATCCGGTGATGAAATCATCGAGCGGGACGGAGTTGCTCGATGCCGCGGGCATTAAGTACGTCATCACGGAACTCCTCAAGCGCTCCAGCGTGATCACGCCGAACATCCCGGAAGCGGAAATTCTGACGGGGCTGACGATCAAGGACGTCGCCGACATGGAAGCCGCGGCGCGCAAGATCGTGGAAATGGGCGCCCACGCGGTCATCGTAAAGGGCGGGCACATGGACCGCGCCGTCGATGTGCTGTTCGACGGAAACGAAATATTTGCATTTGCGGGCGACAAGAACAAGGAAGAGGAGCTGCACGGGACCGGGTGCACGTTTGCGTCGGCGATTGCCGCGCAACTCGCGGCGGGGCGCGGGCTGGTGGAAGCCGCGATGCTTGCCAAAGCGTATGTTACCAAGGCCATCGAAAAGGCCTATGCCATCGGCAAAGGCCGAGAGCCGCTCGATCATTTTTACCGGCACAGGATTGAGCCGCCCGCGCGCGGCATCCACGAAGTGCCGCAGCACGGCATGCATCCCGCCGCCGAACCCGCCGCGCACTGACGCGTAGCAATCCAAACTTCTGTCCAGTTAGAATTTTCGCGGCAAGAGGAGAAGGCCTTGGAGAACAAACCAAAGGCACAGCCCGCCGCTCTGGGCTTTCGTGTGAAGTCCGGCTGGGCCATGGCTGTGTTGCTAGCCGGTCCTTCCACCGCGCCCAGCCTCTTGCGATGCCAGTCTGTACTTCTCTCCGATCCTAAGGTTCCCGGATCGAAACAGCCTTACCATGCTGTATTGGAACTGTCCGAGAAGGAAGCCGCAATCCTCGTGCAGAAATTGCAGAGGGTGGTGGACGCCGCAGCGAAGCGCTCCGTCGCAGACCTTCTCAAGCAGGCCAGCGAAGCGGGTTACGCTGTGCGAGCCGCGGCGCTCGTCGTGGGCAGCCTCGTGGATCCCGCCTCACTCCATAACGAACACATTCGCGCGCACGCCCTAGAAGGACAACTGTTCCGAACCGTTTTGGAGGATGCGTTCCGTTTGCACAACATTCCTTGCGCGGTGCTCTTGGAAAAGAGCGCATACGCAACAGCTGCGGCTGCGCTACACAAATCTACGGCACAGACAAAGCGCATGGCCGCTAGCCTTGGCGACTCTCACGACGACTCCTGGCGCGCGGAGGAGAAACTCGCTGCCCTCGCGGCCTGGATGTCGCTCGCGGTACACACGAAAACTTGCTAGCAGGGGCGCAGGAGGGCAGCGCCTACGCGCGATGTACAAGCCGGCCGGCGACGACTGTAGCTACGGGTGCGCCCTTGAAGGCGCGTCCGTCGAACGGCGAGTTGCGGGATTTGCTGGCGGATTCGGCCGCGCGGAAGGTCCACGGTCGATCGGTGGCGAAGATCGTGAGGTCGGCGGGCTGGCCTGCGGCGATTTTCCGTTCGATCCCGAGTACGCGTGCGGGGCCGGTGGTGAAAAGCTCGACCAAGCGCATGAGGGGAATGCGGCCGGTGTGGACGAGTTGTTCGAGCGCGAGCGCGAGCGCGGTCTCAAAGCCGGTGATGCCGAAAGGCGCGCGGTCAAATTCGACATCTTTGAGTGCAGGCTCGTGCGGCGCGTGGTCGGTGGCGATGGCATCAACTGTACCGTCGGCGAGACCGGCGAGCAGCGCGTCACGATCTTCGCGCGCAGCCAGCGGCGGATTCATTTTGTAGCGCGAATCGTACTGCACGTCCTCGTCGATCAGCGTGAAGTGGTGCGGAGTGACTTCGCACGTGACGCGCAGGCCGCGCTGCTTCGCCCAGCGAACCTGTTCGAGCGAGCCTTTCGCGGAAAGATGCGCGATGTGCAGACGTGCGCCGGTCAATTCGGCAAGTTGCACGTCGCGCGCGACGCAAACGGATTCCGCGGCGCCGGGCATGCCGGCGAGGCCGAGGCGAGTGGAGGTAACGCCTTCGCGCATCACGGCCCCAGCGGCGAGAGAAACGTCTTCAGCGTGCTCGATGACCGGGATATCGAGCGAGCGGCAGTAGTCCATCACCTGGCGCGTGAGTTTCGCGGTAGCGATGGGTTTGCCGTCGTCGCTGACCGCCACGATTCCCGCTTGTTTCATCGCGGCGATTTCCGCGATGGCTTCGCCTCTGCTGCCAACGCTGGCCGCACCGATAGGCCACACGCGCACGCTGGCACTCGCCTTTGCGCGATCGAGGATGAAGCGCGTGACGCTTGCGTTGTCGTTGACCGGCTTGGTGTTCGGCATGCAGCAGACCGCAGTGAAGCCGCCGCGAGCCGCCGCCCGCGTGCCGGACTCGATCGTCTCGGAAGATTCCTGCCCAGGTTCGCGGAGGTGCGCGTGAATATCGATGAAGCCCGGTGCGACGATCAGCCCGCTTGCGTCGAAAACCTCGGCGTCTTGCGCCGACGAAAGCTTTCCAGCGGCCGCAACTTCGGCGATTTTCTCGCCGTCCAAAAGCACATCCATCAGCGCGTCGATCTTGCTCGCGGGATCGAGCACGCGGCCGTTCTTAACGAGAAGCATGCGATGGGTCCTTTGCGTCGGTAGCGCGCCGGTTCCTCGGTGCTTGACCTTCCGCCGCCGGGTGCTCGCCGTTTTCGGAATCGCCGGCAGTAAGTAAGAAAAGCAGCGCCATGCGCACGGCGAGGCCGTTGGTCACTTGATCCAGCACGCAGGATTGCGCGCTGTCCGCGACCTCCGGCGTAATTTCGATCCCGCGATTCATCGGCCCGGGATGCAGCACGACAGCGTCGGGCTTGGCGCGCCGCAAGCGTTCGGCGCTGAGTTGGTAAAGCAAGATGTAATCATTAGCGGAGAGCGCCGGCTCGTGCAGCCGTTCGGTTTGCACGCGCAACACCAGAACAACGTCCGCGCCTTCCAGCGCTTCTTCGATCCGAAACACACGCCGGATGGATGCGCCAGGCGGTCCGATTTTCTCGAGCTCTTGCGGCACCCACATCGCGGGACCGCACAGCGTAAACCTACAGCCGAATTTGCCGAGCAGGTGAATGTTGGAGCGCGCGACGCGGCTGTGTTGAATGTCGCCGAGAATTGTGATGTTGAGATTCGCGATGCCGCATTTGCGGTCGCGAATCGTTAGAGCGTCCAGCAAACCTTGCGAGGGATGCTCGTGTGTCCCATCACCCGCGTTGATCACCGGAATATCCAGATGCCGCGCCACAAAGTCAGCCGCGCCGGAGGCCGCGTGCCGCAGGACCAGACAGTCCGGCTTCATGGCATCGAGCGTGTGCACCGTGTCCAGCAGCGATTCCCCTTTTTTCAGGCTAGAGGCCTCCGCTTGCAGGTTCATGGTGTCCGCGCCGAGGCGAGAGGCCGCTGTGCCGAAGCTGAGGCGCGTACGCGTGGAGTTCTCGAAGAAAGCCAGGGCGATGGTCTTGCCGCGAAGGGCGGCGAGTTTTTTCAAAGGATGGCGCTGAATTTCCTGAAACGGCTTGCTCTGATCGAGAAGAAATGTGAGTTCGTCCGCGTTGAGCGGTTCCAGCGCCAGGAGGTCACGAAAGCGGTGCGTCACATTTTCACTCGTTGCTCGAACAGATTAGCTCCCAAACCACTCTCAGTCCACACGGTCGACCAGCACCACGCGCTCTTCACTGTCGATCTCGCGGAGCCGCACTTCGATGATTTCGGTCGCGCTGGTCTGCACTACGCGGCCCGTGAACTGCGACTCGATGGGCATTTCGCGATGGCCGCGGTCGATCAGCACGCAAAGCGAGACGCGCTTCGGGCGCCCCAGGTCGAACAGACCGTTCATGGCCGCGCGGATGGTCCGGCCCGTATAGAGAACGTCGTCCACGAGCACCAGATCCATGTTGTCCACGCCGAAGGAAATATCCGAGGACTGCAACACCGCGTGTGACGCCACCTTGGAGAGGTCGTCGCGATACAGCGTGATGTCCAGCGTCCCGACGGGCACATCGACGCCGTCGATGCCGCGCATGGCTTGGGCAATGCGCTGAGCCAGCGGAACGCCCCGGCGGCGAATTCCAATGAGCGCCAGGTGCTTGGTACCCCCGCTTTTCTCGACAATTTCGTGCGCCAAGCGCTGCAAAGTGCGGTCGATTTCCGACGCCGACATCAACTGGGCTTTTTCAACGATGCGCATGTCCGCGTAATCCTAGCACAAGGTGGGATAGGCATTCTCGCCCGGTCTCCTTCCGCTCCCAACCCGACGGAACCCCCAGAAATGAGGTATTCATAATGCCGTGATAAACTGCGCGACGAAAATCGGAGGCTGAAGTGCGCATAAGACTGGGACAAACGGGCCGCAAGACGATCGTGGTTTGCGCAGCAACGCTGCTGGCGATTGCGCTGGTGCTTGCCCCGCATGGTGGGGCGCAAGGCCAAGCGCCGGTCCATCGCACGGCGCCCAAAACGCTAGAGAAGCCGAAGCTGGTAGTGCTCCTAGTGGTGGACCAGATGCGCGGCGACTACGTAGACAAATTCCGCAGCCAGTGGACCGCAGGCCTGAAGCGCCTCGTCGACGAAGGCGCATGGTTCCGCGATGCGGCCTATCCCTATGCAGCGACGGAAACCTGCGTGGGCCACTCGACAATTTCGACTGGAGCGCTTCCTGCGACCCACGGAATGGTGGCCAATGCCTGGTGGGACCGGGAAACGCAGAAAATGGTCACTTGCACGGCGGATCCTAAGGTCAAGAATTCCGGTTACGCGGGCGCCAGCGCGAAAGGCGGAGATTCCGCGTGGCGCATGGCTGTGCCTGCGTTTGCGGAAGAGTTGAAATTTCAAACCGGGAGTGCCACGCGCGTAGTCACGTTTTCATTGAAGGCCCGAGCGTCGATTACCATGGCCGGGCACAAGGCGGACGCCGCGACATGGTTTGACGGCGGCGGTTGGGTGACATCGAGCGCCTACGGCTCGATGCCGTTCATCGAGGATTACGTGAAAGCCCATCCGGTAAAGGCCGATTATGGAAAGACGTGGACGCTGTCGCTTTCGGAAAGCGCGTATTGGTACGACGAAAAGGCCTTCGGTGCTGTACCCCCGGAAGGCTGGACGCTGACGTTTCCGCATCACCTCCGAGGAAAAGCCGCAGGCAACGAGCCCGATGACGCTTTTTACGAAGAATGGGCGTCCAGCCCCTTTGCAGACACCTATTTGACCCAGCTTGCGGAGACGGCTGTCGATTCCCTCTGGCTAGGAAAAGCCGGCGGCACGGATTTTCTGGGTGTGAGCTATTCGACGGTAGATTACGTAGGCCATGCCTTCGGCCCCCGAAGCCGCGAGATCCAGGACATTCTTGTGGGACTGGATAAAGACCTCGGCGAGTTGTTCGCCCATCTCGACAAAAAGGTCGGCCGCGGAAATTATGTCGTGGCGCTGAGCGCGGACCATGGTGTCGTGCCCATTCCAGAAGACCTGCAAAAGACCGGCGCGGACGCAGGCGTGCTCCATTTGCCGGAACTGCAGGACCGGATCGAGAAGGCCCTTGAGCCTTTTAATTACGCCAAGCCGGCAATCGCCCGCATCACCGGCAGCGATATTTATTTTGCGCCAGGGATTTACGATCGCCTCAAGCAGGATCGCACCGCGATGCAAGCCGTGATAGATGCCGCGTTGGCGCAGCCCGGTGTGGCAGCGCTCTACAGCACCGAAGAGCTACAAGATCGGCCGGCAACGCAAAGCCCGACGCACCAAGCCATGGCCGACAGTTATTTTCCCGGACGCAGCGGCGATCTCTTCATCGTGCCGAAACCGTACTGGCTGATGGATGGCACGCCTCCGGGAAAAACGCGCGGGTACGGCACGGGCCACGGAACTCCCTACAACTACGACCAGCATGTCCCGATCCTTCTGATGGGCTTCGGCATTCAACCCGGCGAATATCACGGCGACGTGACTCCGGCCGACATCGCGCCGACGCTCGCATCACTCTGCGGCATCACCTTGTCATCGCGTGATGGACACGTGTTGGCGCAAGCCCTGGCGAAACCCGCCACAGCGCGTTCGTCAGCGAACACTTCCCCAGTGCCGGAAAAAGCTCCGAAGCCCTGAAAAACGCACTCCTCGTGGCGCGGGAATTTTCCGAAAGGCCCGCGTGGACTTCGTGTTAAGCTCTGCCCGCCGTGAATTCCGCAGTCGCCATCGACCTGGGCGTGCAGTTGGGTTCACTGCGTCTGCGCAACCCCATCCTCGCCGCCAGCGGGACCTTCGGCTACGGCGTCGAGTTTGCCCACCTCGTCGATCTGGACCGTCTCGGCGGCTTCGTCGTAAAGGGCCTCTCCCGCGAACCCATCGAGGGCGCCCCGCCACCCCGCCTTTGTGAGACCCCCTCGGGAATGCTGAATGCGGTTGGGCTTCAAAACATGGGTGTCCGGGCCTTTGTGGCGGAAAAACTACCCTTACTGAGAAAATACGATACGGCCATACTGGCCAATGTCTTCGGATACGCCTTGGAAGACTACGTGGAGGTCATCCGGGTCCTTGAGGACGCCGAAGGACTGGCGGGGTACGAGCTCAATATCTCCTGCCCGAACGTGAAAAAGGGGGGTATGCAGTTCGGCAGCGACCCCGCGCTGGTGGCCGAGGTCGTCGGTGCCGCCCGGAAGGCCGCCGTGAGGCGCCCCTTATGGGTCAAGCTCTCGCCTCTCGTTACAGACATTGGACTTATCGCCCGTGCCGCCGAGGCCGCCGGTGCCGATGCCCTGACCATCGCCAACACCTACCCAGCCATGGCCGTCGACTTCCGGACCGGAAAGTCGCGCCTGGGCCACGAAACCGGGGGGCTTTCCGGCCCGGCGATCAAACCGATCACCCTTAGGCTCGTTTGGGAGGTCAGGAAAGCTGTGAAAATCCCAATTATCGGCCTCGGAGGCATAGAGACGGTCGAGGACGTGCTTGAATACCTGTCCGTAGGAGCAGCTGCCGTACAGGTAGGGACAGCTAGCTTCGTTAGCCCCGGCGTCACTCAGGGACTTGTTGACGGCCTCCACAGGGCTGTTTCAGAGGCTAAAGCTTTTACTATCAGTAAGATAATCAGTGAATTTCAAGCAGAAAACGGTTGACATGCTGAGCTTTTCTTGCTACACTTTTTTGGATGTGCGTAGCATAAAGAACACACTATGAGACGACCACTCTTCATTATCTGGGCTGCACTCCGTTGGGTGCCACTGATGTTCCTCATCGCTCCGGCGATGGAGGCCCCCTTGGTGGCTCATTTGAGCGCTCCGTCTAAGCCGATCAAGACTTGGGTCGGCAACGCCAGCTGGTATGGGCCCCAGTTCGACGGGCGGAAGACCGCCAATGGCGAGCGGTTCGATTCCGAGTCCTTGACCGCCGCCCACCCCAACCTCCCGTTTGGATCGATCGTGAGGATCGTCAATCGGCGAACCGGACAGTTTGAAGTGGTACGAATTAATGACCGGGGTCCCTATCAAGAAGGGCGCGAAATTGATGTATCCTATCGCGTCGCCCGGAAGATTGGCTTGATTCATTCCGGCGTGAGCCAGGTCCGGCTCGAACTGATACAATTACCCGAGCGACGTTAACCGCTCTGCGGTTACCAGCACCTTGACCGCTTTGCGGTCACAACAGGATCTTGACCCCGGTTTCGCCGGGGTCAGCCGACAACCTTGATCTTCGACGCCCATCCGCGCAGCAGCCTGATTGTTGCTCTTGATTTTGATTCCTTAACTTCCGCGGTGAAATTCGCCAAGCAAATTGCCGATCTTGTCGGAATGTTCAAGATCGGCAGCCAGCTTTTTACGGCCGCGGGCCCCGCGGCCGTGCGCGAAGTAGCCGCACTCGGTCCCGGCATATTCCTCGACCTGAAATTTCACGATATTCCAAACACCGTGGCGGGCGCGGTGCTGTCTTGCGCGGCGATGACCGGCGTGCAGCTAGTGAACGTGCACGCTCTCGGCGGCCACGCGATGCTTCACGCCGCGGCGCAGGCGATCAGCGCAGGCCAGCCGATGGGTGCCGACCGTCCGCGCCTGCTGGCCGTGACCATCCTCACCAGCATGGACCAGAAAACCATGCGGGAGGTAGGTATCGGCGGAGCGGCGAAAGGGCGGGTGGTGAAACTTGCGCAACTCGCCAAGGAGGCCGGCGTAGACGGAGTGGTGGCTTCGGTGCAGGAAGCCCGCGCGATTCGCAAGGCCTGCGGGCGGGATTTTCTGATCGTCACCCCCGGCGTTCGGCCAAAAGATAGTTCGTCTGAAACAAAGACCGACGATCAGACAAGGACCGCGACGCCAGCGGAAGCCATTCGAGCAGGCGCCGATTTCCTCGTCGTGGGCCGGCCGATTCTAGCGGCACCGGATCCCCGCGCCGCCGCCCAGGCCATCGTCGACGAGATCGCCACAGCGAAGTAGTCATTCAGGCTTCAAGACCCATTTAAGATTGGCTGTCAACATGCCCAAAGCCCCGCTCGGTATAGATCTACTCAACAATCAGACCCTGAACAAAGGTACGGCCTTCACCAGCCGCGAACGAACCGAGTTTGGCTTGCAGGGTCTTTTACCGCCGCAGGTCGAAACCCTGGACGAACAAGTCGTCCGCGCTTACGCCGCCTTCCAGCGAAAAGATGACCCTCTCGAGCGCCACATCTACCTGCGCGCGCTTCAAGACACTAACGAGGTTCTCTTCTACAGACTCCTGCTCGATCACATTGAGGAAATGGCGCCGATCGTGTACACCCCGGTCGTGGCGCTGGGATGCCAGCAATTCAGTCACATCTACAGGCGGCCGCGCGGTCTTTTCATCTCCTATCCGTTCCGTGATTCGATTCCCGCGCTGTTGCGCAACCGCCCCAACCGCGAAGTGGATGTCATTGTCGTGACCGACGGCGAACGGATTCTGGGTATCGGCGATCAGGGCGTGGGCGGCTTGGGAATTCCCATCGGCAAATTGTCTCTCTACACGCTTATCGGCGGCATCCATCCCGCTCGCACGCTGCCCATTGTGCTCGATGTCGGGACCAACAATTCCGAACTCCTGCGCGATCCTCAATATCTCGGCTGGCGGCACGAGCGTATTACCGGCCAGCCGTACTTCGATTTCATCGATCAGTTCGTCGCCGCCGTCCGGCAGGAACTCCCGCGAGCTTGTTTGCAATGGGAGGACTTCGCGAAGACTCACGCCAGGCCCATTCTGGATCGATACCGGAGCCAGCTTCTCACGTTCAACGACGACATTCAGGGAACCGCAGCCGTGGCGCTTGGCACTATTCTCAGCGCGGTGAAAGCGGCTGGGAAGAACCTCAAGGATTTGCAAATTGTGCTGTTCGGCGCGGGCTCCGCAGCCATCGGCGTTGCCGATTACCTTCGTAGCGCCCTTGTCTCCGAAGGACTCTCGGAGGAGGAAGCCCGCCGCCGCTTTTGGGTCGTGAACAGCGGCGGCCTTTTGCACACGGGTCGCCACGATCTCTCCGACGAACAACAGGTGTACGCGCAGCCTGTGGATTGTATTGGTGCCTGGAGGAACGCCTCGTCAGATCCGATTGGTTTGGCGGACGTAATCGCAAAAATCGACGCATCCGTCTTGATTGGCCTCTCCACCGTCCCTGGTTCTTTCACCGAACCAATCATCCGCGAAATGGCGCGCAAAACCCAGCGCCCCATCGTCCTTCCGCTGTCCAATCCCACCGAGAAATCCGAAGCCAAGCCGGAGGACTTGATTCGCTGGTCTGGCGGCCGCGCGCTCGTGGCCACAGGTTCGCCCTTCGCCCCGGTCCTCTATGAAGGCCGGAGCATCGCCATCGCTCAGTGCAACAACGTTTATATTTTCCCGGCGGTGGGCCTTGGTGTTGTCGCTTCGCGGGCCACTCGCATCACGGATGGCATGATGCTGGCAGCAGCTCGAATACTCGCCGAGTATTCGCCCGCCCTCGCCGATCCAGGCGCGTCCCTGCTCCCGCCGCTAACCGACGTCCGCCGTTCTTCGCTCGCGATCGCGATTGCCGTGGCGGCAGAAGCGCAGCGCGGCGGCGTAGCTCCGGCTACAAGCGAAGAGGAATTGGTCCGCCGCGTCCGTGAAACACAGTGGGTACCCCAATATGCCTCAGACCCGGAACCCCATTAGCGAGCACGAGTTCCGCAACAAGTGTCGTTCGTGCTCCGGGGTGGAACTCCCCGCGCCGCCCCAAGCCATCGTCAAAGAGATCGCCGCAGCGAAATAGTTGTTCAAGTTTCAAAACCCATAAGCATGCGGCCCATCGCAGCTGTGAGTTCTAATCGTCCGCTTGAGTCCGTCGCCCCAATCACGGGCGGCTTCGTTCAAACGGCTTGTTCGAACGCCCGGCGGAGCACCTCGCCAAACTTCGCTCGTTCGCGAAAACGCGCGTCCGATAAAGCACTGACGTTAATCGGGCAGGGAATCTGGCTTAGCCGTTTCTCGCCATAGGTTCGGGCGAATCAATGCAAACCACGGAAGGGTCGGCGGATGGCGAGTGTACGCGTTCGATGGCCGCGAAAAGCTCTTTCACTTGGATGGGCTTGGAAACGTAGTCATCCATTCCAGCGTTCAAGCAGCGTTCCCGGTCTCCAGTCATGGCGTTTGCTGTCAGAGCAATGATCGCGATGTGGCCGCCGGTGGATTTCTCGCGCTCGCGAATGAGCATGGCCGCCTCCTCGCCGCCCATTTCCGGCATCTGCATGTCCATAAGGATCAAGTCAAATGGCTGTTTGCCAAAGGCTTCGATGGCCTGCCGTCCATTCTCCGCGACCTCGACGCTGTGGCCGCGTTTTTGCAACAGGCGCACGGCCAGTGTTTGATTGACTAGGTTGTCTTCCGCCAGAAGAACGCGGAGCCGCGTGCGGTGCTCGCGGAGCGCATGGGTAGTCAGCAGGGGCAGGTCCCCGGGGGCGCGCGTTTGCGTTCCGAGCAACGTCCGGACGCACTGGAGAAGATCGGCACGCCGTACGGGTTTGGGGAGATACGCCTGGATACCCAGTTCGCGGCAGCGGGCGGCGTCTCCGCGCAAGCCCACCGAGGTGAGCATGATGACGACCGTCCCGGCCAGGTGCGGTTGCTGCTTGATCCGTTCGGCCGCGGAAAAACCATCCATTTCCGGCATCTGCGCGTCCAGGAGCACCAGGCGGAAGGGCTTTCCCTGCGCGTGAGCTTGTTCCAGGTAATTCAGGGCTTCGCGGCCATCCGCGCATTGCGTGGGTTTGAAGTTCCAACCAAGCAGTAGCTCTTGGAGAGTTCCGCGGTTCGTGGAATTGTCGTCAACGATCAACACGGGAAGGCCGCGAAGCGCTGCCAGGTCGACGCCTTCGACGGAGCTGGGTGGGTGCTTCTGGAGCATAAAGGGCAGACGGAAATGAAACGTGCTGCCCACGCCCGGCGTGCTTTCCAGCCAAATGCTTCCGTTCATCAGCTCCACAAAACGCTTGCAGATTGCGAGACCCAGTCCGTTGCCGCCATACTTGCGGGTGGTGGAAGGGTCGGCCTGCGTGAAAGCTTGGAAGATTTCTGCCTGTTTCGCCGAGGGAATGCCAATGCCGGTGTCACGAACTGTAAATTCCAGAATCGCGGTGTTATCACTTGCTTCTTCGCACTGCACGCCAACGGCTACCTCACCCTGGGACGTGAACTTAAGGGCGTTGCCGATTAGGTTGATCACTATTTGCCGCAGACGCGTGGGATCGCCTTGCAAATTGTCCGGCACTTCGGGCAGGACATGGCACGACAATTCCAGGCCTTTCCTGCGCGCTTGCAAGGCCAGTCCCTTCACCAAGCTTTCCAGGCTGTCGCGCAAGCTGAAATCCACGACCTCCAAGTCCAGCTTTCCGGCTTCGATTTTGGAGAAATCAAGAATGTCGTTGAGCAAGGCCAGCAGCGATTCTGCCGAGGACTTGGCGGTGCCGATGAGCTCACGCTGTTCGTGACCGAGTTTGGTTTCCAGGGCGAGTTCAATCATGCCGATGACCCCGTTCATCGGCGTGCGAATTTCGTGGCTCATGTTCGCCAGGAATTGGCTTTTGGCGCGGCTGCCCGCTTCGGCGGCGTCCTTGGCCTTCTCCAATTCGGCGCGGTGCTCCTCTTCGGCTTTGCGTCTGCGCTCCTGGGAGACCTGGAGCGATTCGAGCATGCGATTTATTCCCTTGGCCAGGGTGGTGATTTCATCGCGGCCGCTGAACGAGACCCGCGCCGAGAGGTTGCTGCTGGTGGCGATGCTGGCCACGCTGGAACTTAATTCCGCCAGGCGGGACACCACGGATTTTTCTAAGAGCCAGCCCATGACCAACGCCGCGGCCACCACGATGCACAGTGTGGCGCCGCCAAGGTACGCCTGGCTGATACGTCCTTGGTGGTAGATCGCACGAGGCATTTCTACCCGCAGCATCAGCGCCGGGCGCCCATATATATCGTTCAGGGAAATGTAACCGGCGATAAGTTTTTCATCAACCGCCCGGACGTAGACTGGCGCCGACAGGGTCGAGCGCGCCTTGGCCACGTCTGCCGGGAGTTGCCCATCGATCCGAAACGCGGTGACCGAGGACACACCGTTCTTGTCCGCGAGTTGCTGTAATCCCCGAGAGTCGAGATAACGCGCAGTCACTAAGGTTCCCCGCGCCGGGCCGGCATAGTTGGTATGAACGATGGGGCGGGATACAACGAGCACAGGGCCGCTGGACAGAAGAATCAGGCCGTCAATTCTGTCTCTCGGCCCGTGGAATTCCAACAGCCGATCCCCAGGTGAAACGTGCGTTTTCAGATCTTCCGGCACGTCCACGGCGCTTGCCGTGGCTGGATCAAATCCATTAGCGGAGACCGTTTTTCCCGCCGCATCGACGAACAGTAAAAAATTGACTCTTTGTTGATCCAACCAGCCGTTCGGACCTTCGCCGAGTATCGAGTGAAGATACTCCCTCGTAGGATTAGGCATGAGGTCATAGGTCCCGTCAAAGACGGACAGATCGACGTTGGAGCGGTCGAGTTTCTCGATTTCCTCCCGGAAGTCCGCCTGTACGGACATCGTGGTTTCTTTGGCCTGCAAATCTTCCAGACCCAGGAAGCGATCGAGGGTCAAATACTGCGAGGCGGCGTAGAGCGTGCCGATCACCACCGCGGCCGCGGCGCCAACGATGAGGAGGACTTTGAGGCGTACAGTCACTCGGTTGATCCTCCAGTGGATCGCGTCATCGGCAAGTGAGGCATAGGGCCTTTGTTTCGAGGTGCATAAGGAATGACGACCTGGCGGTACCCGATCAGGTGTCACCGCGGCGCGATCGTGTACACCGCCAGATGGCGATGGCACGCCGGGGATCTAAGGAGCAATTGAGAGTCCCAGCAGATAATCGGCGCCGCCGCTAAGTCCATGGACGTCAACTAGTTCGAGCGGAGGAGGCGGCTGATTTTGGGAGGTGCACCAGGGTCGAGTGCTAAAGTGGGACTCTTGTGCGCCGATGGGAACAGAAGGAGCCGGGGGATGCCGCGTGGTCAAGCTGGCGCGCTTGTCGAAAGACGCCTGGCGTGGATGGGTGTGGTGGCTTCGGTGCAGGAAGCGCATGCGATTTGCGGGGCCTGCGGGCGGGATTTTCTAATCGTCACGCCAGGCGTCCGGCCAAAAGATAAGTCGCCTGAAACAAAGGGCGACGATCAGGCAAGGACCGCGACGCCCGCGGAAGCCATTCGAGCGGGCGCCGATTTTCTCGTCGTGGGCCGGCCGATTCTGGCAGCACCGGATCCCCGCGCCGCAGCGCAAGCAATCGTCGACGAGATCGCCGCAGCGAAATAATTGTTCAAGCTTCAAAACCCATAAGATTCGCTGTCAACTCACCTCACAGCAAATTCAGCACGGCCCGGTAGTCTCTCACGCGCCCGCCATCAGAGAGTTGAACCTGGCAACAATCTGTTGGGTGCGCTGGCTAAAGACGACGTATTCGCCGGGCGAACGTGCTTGTAGTTCTTGGATCCTGGCCTCGGCGGTTTGCAAGTCTCGAACGACTTCAACCCATTCAAAATTCACGACGTCTATCTTCTTCAGAATGTCGAAGGGGGATTCCATGGTGGCACCTCTTTGCAACAAATCGGGCAAACTGAGTAGGGCAAGACTCGATACTCTTTCAGAATCCTCTAAGTCTGCCGTCCGCTCATTTGTGTTCCGACTATCGGAAAATTTTTGTACGCCGCTTCAATATCCTGCTTTGAAGCGTAATTGCTTTGCATGAACACGAGAATCACACAGCATTTAGCCCGCAAGTGATTTGGCTAACGGGGATTTTTTGTGGCTCTCGGGTGCTCGGCACAGACATGAGATGTGAACTCCTTGTCGCGCTGCTGTTCGTAGTGCATCTTCATCTCGTCAATGGATTCGCCAACGGGCGGCCCTAAAGGGTTGAACGCCCATGCGCATTCGGCGCAAGCCCAGCCCTGAAAATTCTGTCTTTCGATCCATACCAGTTTGCGGCGCATGGCCTCCATGGCACACCTCGAGATTTGGTGCGGCTATGCTTCTTTGAAAGACGATGTAGCATTCGTCTTCGACGGCGCTGCGACGACAAAAGCCGCTCTTTTCATTGCTCGGAGCGAGGTTCTGCCCAAATCACCGCTCTTTGAACGCACATCAAAACCGAAGTGAATACACAAGGCCTGCACACTAGCGATAGAAAGGGGTTGCTGTCTGTGGGGTATCCAACACTGACGAGAATTGCTATCGCAATCCGAGGTCATCCTCGAACTGTTGAATGACCGCGTAACACTCACAGGCGGAGTTCTGGAGTTTCCTGCGGTTCACAACCTTCACTGCACCTCGCACGTATTCTATGATTCCCTTTTTTTGCAGTACGGCCGCTGCCAAGCTCACCGTGGATCGGTCCGTACCCATCATGGTCGCAATGAAATCGTGGGT
>JBGOVR010000212.1:0-6312 GCA_041478205.1 Candidatus Acidiferrum sp. | reverse complement strand
TTTGCTGGCCACGGCGTACACGGCACCAACATCCTGCCCATCGACACTCTCCGAAGGAACTCCAAACGCCGGCCCGCGGCTTAAGATATCCCCAGCGGTGGTTTCCGAAAAATGGGTGTACTCGTTGTAAAGATTATTTTCGCACGCGTAGATGACCGGCAGCTTCCAGAGAGCCGCCAGGTTCATCACTTCGTAGACCACGCCCTGCCCCAGCGCACCCTCGCCAAAAAAGCACACTGCCACCTGGCCTTTGCCAGCGTGCTTCGCCGAAAACGCCGCACCGGTGGCAATTCCCGCGCTGCCCGCGACAATCGCATTCGCTCCCAGGTTTCCCGTATCCGGGTCCGCGATATGCATCGATCCGCCTTTACCCTTGCAATACCCGGCTTCCTTACCGAGCAACTCCGCAAACATTCTGTCCGGCGAAGCTCCCTTGGCCACGCAGTGGCCATGCCCGCGATGCGTGCTGGTGATGTAATCGTCCGGCCGCAGCGCCTCGCAAATCCCCACGGCCACAGCTTCTTCCCCGACATACAAATGCGCCAAGCCTGGCATAAGGGCGCGGGTGTAAAGTTCGTTGACCTGCTCCTCGAACAAGCGAATCATCACCATCCGTCTGTGCATGCGCAGCCACTGTTCGGCGCCGATGGCGGCGCCGGCTTTCGATGGGTCCGTGGCAGTCGTCATTTCTTCACTCCCGACATTTGGACTAGCACTTCGAACAGCACGGCAAAATCCTTTTCTGCGAGGCCCATGCCCCGCGCCGCCGTCAGAAATTCATTGGTCACCGCGGTCGTCGGCATCGGAATATCCAGCTGCCGCCCAAGCTCCAGTGCCAGAAGCATGTCTTTCTGCATCATGTTGACGTTGAACCAAGCCTCTTCCGGCATCTTCAGCACAAACGGCCCGCGGTACTGCACCATCGGCGACGCGATGACGCTGTGCGTCAGCACGTCCACCGCGACCTCGCGCGCAATCCCACTCTTCTCCGCCAGCAGCACACCTTCCGAGAAAGCCAGCATCTGCACGGCCAGGCTCAGGTTTACGGCAATTTTCATCGCCAACGCCAAGCCGTTGTCCCCGACGTACGTCACCTTCGGCCCGATATCCAGCAGCAGCGGCTTCATGCGCTCAAATGTTTCTCGCCGCCCGCCAACCATCACCGATAACTTTCCTTGTTGCAGTGTGATGACGCTGCCGGAAACCGGCGCGTCCAGCATATCGGCGCCTTTTTCGCGCACCTTCGCAGCCACTTCCCGGCTGTAGGAAGGGCTCACGGTGCTCATATCCACGAGCACCGTGCCAGTCTTTAGTCCGGACAGAATCCCCGCCGGGCCGTCCACCACCGCGCCAAGCGCCGCCGAATTGGTGACCATCGAAAAAGTGACGTCCGAGGCCTCAACAACATCTCGCGGAGAATCAGCCCACTTCATCCCGCGCTCGATCAACCGCTCCGCTTTTTCGCGCGTGCGATTGTAGCCGGTGACGGTGTGCCCCTTCTCAAGCAGCCGCGCCACCATCTCGCCGCCCATCACTCCCAGCCCTACAAATCCAAGTTTCGCCACTTGTACGGGTCTCCCAATCTCGAACAAAACACTTACGCTGGTCGAATCGCGGCAGCCGGAACACTGCCCGAATCCTGCTTCACCTGCTCAAGGTGCGCCCGCATGGCCTTGCGCGCTCCTTCCGGATCGTGACGTTCGACCGCCGCCAGGATGCGCTTGTGGTGATACTGCCCGCGTTGCGGCCCGCCGTCGACGCGGAACACGCCTATCCTTTGCTCCCGCAGCAGCGCCACGATGGAATCGATCAAGGACAAGATCAGAGGATTCGCCGCTGCCTCCGCCAACGCCAGATGAAAATCAAGATCGGCCTCAATGAACGCGTCGGCATCGTCGCCCGCTTCGTCCATCACCGCGACCGGCTCGCGCATCTGCGCCAGCTCTTGTTCGCTGGCGCGCGCCGCCGCCAAGGCTGCGATCTCCGGCTCCAGGATGGCCCGCACTTCGGCTAGGAACGCGGAACCCTCCGGCTGCCCAATCTTGGATATCCGGTCCAGCGACTGCCGGATAGCATGGGAGGTCCCGTCGGTTATGAAGGTCCCCCGTCCGGGATACGCTTCCACCAGGCCCTTTTCCCGGAGCGCCTTAACCGCCTCCCGGACGGCGGTCCGGCTAACACCAAATTCCTCGGCCAGCTCTCGCTCTGGAGGAAGTTGGTCGCCGGGTTTAAGGGCCCCTTTTACGATGGATTCTTCGACCTGCTGAACGATTTGTTCGTACAGACGTGACGACCGCACGATTTTATACAATGTGACTCCTGAACGGAACAAGGCGGCTTAACCGCCAAGTCCAACCACCAGTCCGGTCGCGGGGTCAACCGGTAGAACGAATGCTGGTTTCTGGTCAAGTTGTTGGACCAAACTACCACATGCGGGTTAGGGCTGGCAACCTCTTTACGGCACTTCTTCAATCCACACCGTCTTGATGTTCGTAAACTCACGGATTCCGTGGACGCTTAGCTCTCGCCCGTGCCCAGACCACTTCACGCCCCCAAAAGGAACCCTTGGATCGGAGGCCACCATGTGATTGATGAACACCATTCCCGCCTCCAGTTCGGTGATAAAGCGCTCGCGTTCCTGCTTGTCATTCGTCCAGGCGCTTGCCCCTAATCCGAACCGGCTGTCGTTGGCGATTCGTATCGCGTCACCAACATCCTTGGCGCGGAATATGCTCGCCACCGGCCCAAAGAACTCCTCCCGGTAGGCCGGCGAGTCTTCCGGGATATTCGTCAAAACCGTGGGCGCATAAAAATTGCCGGGGCGATCCAGCACCTTGCCCCCGGTCAAAACCCGCGCGCCCGCCTTGACGGTCTTCTGAACGTCGCGGTCCAGGTCCACCACGCCATCCGCGGTCGAAAGTGGCCCAAGTTCCGTGCTTTCATCGAAGGGATCCCCGACCTTTAACGCCTCCATCTTGCTCACGAACCGGCGCTCAAATTCATCGGCGATTGAGTCCGCCACGATAAACCGTTTGGCTGCAATGCAAGACTGCCCGTTATTGAAAATTCGCGCCTTCACCGCCGTGGTGACAGCCACCTCCAGGTTCGCGCTGGGCATCACGATAAAGGGATCGCTTCCGCCGAGCTCCAGCACCACCTTCTTGATTCTCTTTGCCGCCGCCATTCCCACCTGGATTCCCGCTCCCTCACTGCCCGTGAGCGTCGCCGCCATCACGCGCGGATCATCCAGGATTTTCTCCACTTTTCCGGAGCCGATCAGCAACGTCTGGAACGCTCCGTCTGGAAATCCCGCCTTGCGAAAGACATCCTCGATCATCAGCGCGCACTGCGGAACGATCGATGCGTGCTTCAGCAGGCCCACGTTCCCTGCCATCAAAGCAGGCGCAGCAAAACGCAGCACTTGCCAAAAAGGAAAATTCCACGGCATCACCGCCAGGATGGCCCCCATGGGCTCGTACCGGATGTAGCTGCGGCTCGCGGTCGTCTCGACCACCTCATCAGCCAGAAATTTCTCCGCATTCTCGGCATAGTATCGGCACACCCATGCGCACTTAACCGCCTCATCCACGGCGGACCGCAACGTCTTGCCCATCTCCGTGGTCATCATCCGCGCATAAGTTTCTTTTTCACGGTCCAAAATCTCCGCGGCTTTCAGCATCAGTCGCGCACGTTCCGCAAACGGCACTTTCCGGTATTTCGAAAATGTATCAGCCGCCTTTTGCAGCTTGATTTCAATCTGAGCGTCCGACAGCGGCTCAAATGTCTTGAGCACCTCTCCCGTCGCCGGATTCATTGTCGCGATAGCCATAGGGTCCTGCCTCCCAAACGATTGCGCCCACGAGTTGATGATTGCCCACGATCAATGGTACAACCACCGTACCCAATCTTGTTAATCGGGGCGGGCACATACTAGCGTAACTGCTTTCAATTCACATCAGGATATTCTTGACACATTTCTGCATACGGTGGTACAGCAGTCCAACCTATTCGTTTACTTCGTTGAAATTAAAGGGGACAGAATGAATTTCTCCAGAATTGCCCGCCAACCCGCCGCCGCGCTGCTCGCCTTGGCCTTCGCCACGACGATTGCAGGCTCCGCATTTGCCCAGGAGCACCGCGAGCGCACTCTCGACGAGATAAAGATCGAAGCGACTAAGCGAGCCGAGAATGGGATGTATCCGCTCATTGGTCTCGATCCCGCCGACGTCCGCGAAGCGTTTGCTTCGATCAAGACCCTCGACAATGACGAGTGGGCTGCCGGATTTAGCGCCGTCGCCGACCGCTACATGGCCCAAGCGAAGCCCCTTGAGGCCACCGATGCTGCGAAGGCGAGCGCACTCTACGTCAAAGCATGGCGGCTTTATTCTTTCGGCCGCTGGCCCACGCCTGCGTCTCCCGGAAAGCAGCGCGCCTATGGCAAGGCGCTCGAAGCATTTCTAGCTCACGCGAAATTGATGGACCCACCCCTGGAAGTTGTCCGAATTCCCTTCGAGGGTTCCGAGATTGTCGGCTATCTCCGTCTACCGAAGAATGCCAAAGGACCGGTTCCCGTGGTGCTCGCGATCAGCGGTCTGGATAGCCGCAAAGAAGATCTTTCCGAAAACTTCGGCGCCGTCCTTCCCTACGGCATCGGCTTCATCGGCGTAGATTCACCCGGCACCGGCCAGGCGCCTATCAAGGCCAGCGAGACCTCGGAACGCATGTTCTCTCGGGTAATCGACTATCTGCAAACCAGGCCAGAGGTCGACAAGACCAGAATCGGTGTTGACGGCCAAAGCTTCGGCGCGTATTGGGCCACAAAACTAGCCATCCTCGAGCACGCGCGCCTGAAAGCGGTGGTCGCGCAATCCCCGCCCGCACACGCGACCTTTCAGAGAGACTTCGTGCTGAACAATACTCTCGGAAATCGAGAGTATCTCTTCGGCCTCGTCCCCGCCCTAACATCGATCTACGAAGGCGCCAAGACCATCGACGACCTAGCGACGATCTTCCCCAAAATGTCCCTCGTCTCCCAAAATCTCCTCGGCAAGCCGACCGCTCCCATGCTGCTCATCTCCGGCGCCTTGGATACCCAGGTCCCCATCTCCGACACCTACTTGATCCTCAACAGCGGCGATGTACCCAAAGAGGCCTGGATCAACCCACAAGGCGGCCACCTCGGCCGCCAGGTAAAGGTCTGGCCGGACCCTATCATCTTCCGGCAGGTCATCATTCCCTGGCTGGTGCGCAACCTGGATGTTCCGGCGATTCAAGATCATCGCTAGCGCCTGAAACCACAGTTCCTGCCTGATGGCGAGCGCAGCCGAGCGACATTCCCCCGGCGCTTCTTAAACAGGGCGGTGTGAAACTTAATTGACCTGGATTGGAAACTCATCTATTGTACCCGCCATCTCAGTCTTTGCTCAGAGACAAGAGTTGACCCGGGAATGCCCAGCCCATGGTAGTTACGCAGTACGTTCCTTGGCAGTTAAAGATCGCCCTCAAGTTGGTCCTCTCCCGCCTGCCACTGAACTATCACCTGTGGAAGAAAGCGCGGCTTTTCGAGCTTGGTGGGATGGAGCGGCCCGAATACGCCCTCAACGTTTTCCGCAGACACTTTGACGCTGCGACTTTCGCCCGGAAAACTGGGAACTTTTCCGCTTTGGAGATGGGCCCAGGTGATTCCCTGTTCTCGGCGTTGATTGCCCGTACTTTTGGAGCTTCTCGCACCTACCTTGTCGATGTGGGGCCGTTCGCATCTACGGACCTCGCTTCCTACCGCCAGTTGGTATCGCACCTGAGCGACCTGGGTCTGCAACCTCCGAATCTTGAGAATTGTTCCAGTCTCGATCAACTCATGGCCACCTGCTCGGCGGAATACTTGACCGAGGGGCTGGCGTCGCTGCGAAAGATCCCTTCCGCATCCGTGGATTTCATCTGGTCCCATGCCGTTCTAGCCCATGTGCGGCGCGACGATTTTCTGCCCACCCTGCGGGAACTGCGCCGCATTCAACGTCCCGATGGGGTGGGCTCGCACCATACCGGGTTTGGTGACATCTTGGGTGGGAAGCTGAATGACCTCCGGTTCAGCGATCGAATCTGGGAATCCTCGTTCATGGCCAATTCGGGCTTCTACACCAATCGCACTCGTTATCACGAATTTTTGCGGCTTGTTCGGTCGGCTGGCTTCGAGCCGGAGATTCTGCATGTTACGCGCTGGAAAGCGCTGCCGACACCGCGGCGAAAAATGGCCCAGCAATTTGCAGCGCTACCCGAGCAAGACCTGCAGGTCTCTGGCGTCGACGTTCTCCT
>JBGOVR010000031.1:0-34633 GCA_041478205.1 Candidatus Acidiferrum sp. | reverse complement strand
GGATGCCTATCCCAACACTACCTTTGTGGAGGGATCGCTGCAATTTGCGGTCAATCCTTCGCTGATGCCAGGGAGCTGCAAGGAAGTGTTAATCGATGGGGACAGTAGCGTAGGGCGGAAAACGGGCACGCTAGGCGTTCAAGGAGTGTTGTTTAACTGGGCGGAGGAGACCACTGCGGACGCGGGCGCGGAATCCGTGGAGCGTGACTACGCTGGTTATACGAATGGAGCGTGCTATGAGTTTTTCGTCCACGTCGGCGTGGGAGAAACAGCAAACAGCGATGGCTTGGAGAAGCCGGCGGATGCGAAGAAAATCGTGCGGCACTTGGAGAAGATTGTTTCGTCGCTACAGTGGGCGGCGAAACGGGCTGTTTCCGCCGGGGAGAAAATGCCAGAGTAAAGTCTAAACCCCGCAGTCTAAAGACTGCGGCTACAGCAAGGGCAGTGTTGCAGTTAGAGCATGTCAGCTGAGTGAACACTTGTCGCGTTAAGGGAGTGAAGCTAGGCTAGGAATCGTTGTTTCGCTGTAAAGCCGGTTTGGCTCCCCCTTCCGTCAGACCTTCCCAATCGAGTGCGTGTTTGAGAGCGTTTGTAGAAGATGCTCCCCGAAGTCAAAAGCGTTACTAATTCTGCAGGCGTCGCCGCGAAAGAGCGGCGCCGCGATTCGCGGTATTCCGTCAGCGCCATGGCGGAAGCCGTGGAGTTGCAGTCCGACACGCGAATCAGCGGGCGGATCAGCGACATCGCCCTGGGGGGATGTTACTTGGAGGTGATGAGTCCCTTCGCGGTAGGCTCCAGCGTGAAGCTACGAATCACAAAGGACGACAAGTTGTTCGAAGCCAAGGCCAAGGTGCTGTATTCCACGGGTGGCATGGGTATGGGGCTGATCTTCACGGAGGTAGAGCCAAGTCAACGTCCGCTCCTGCAAAGATGGATCGCGGAGCTGAGCGGGGAGTTGGCGCCCGAGCCCAAAACGCCGAAGGAAGAGCAAGAGAATCGCAGCGAAGAAAGCTCGAACGCTGAGCAAAGGTATGTTCTCAATGAGTTGATTATCACGCTGATCCGAAAACACGTGCTGACGGATGCGGAAGGGAAAACCTTGCTGAAGAAGCTGATGCTGTGAAGAAAGTGAGTAGCGAGTGATGAACATCGTCGATCGCCCGGAGTTGCAGGACTTGGCGAATCGATTTCGCGAGACGGAATTGTTATTTGAGCGAGGCGGCGATTTTCTTCTGATATTCGCGGGCCTTGGCGATGGCTTCGTTTTCCTTCACAGTGAGGAGTTTGCGGTCGCGCATGACGATGCGGCCGCCGATCACCACTGTTTGGACGTCGCTGCCCTTCAGCGCGTAGGCGAGTTGCGAATAAAGGTCGAACATGGGGACGGCGTTGGGCTGGTCGAGGCCGATGAGGATCAGGTCGGCTTTCTTTCCGGCTTCGAGCGAGCCGATCTCTTTGTCCATGTGGAGCGCTCTTGCGCCGTCGATGGTGGCCATCTCCACGACGGCCTTGGCACCCAAGGCTCGCGGATCCATCTTGGTGATTTTCTGCAGTTTTGCTGCCAGGTCCATTTCTTCCATCAAGTCGAGGTCGTTGTTGCTGCCGGCAGGGCCGTCCGTGCCGAGACCTACGGCAATGCCCGCGGCGCGTTCTTCAATGACGGGGGCCACGCCGCTGGAGAGCATCATGTTGCTGGAAGGATTGTGGACGCAGCCGACGTGCTTTTCGGCAAGGAGCTTGCGGTCGGTGTCATCGACATAGATGCAGTGGGCGGCGAGGACGTCGCGACCGAGGATGCCGATACGGTTGAGATATTGCACGGGTGTTGTGCCGTTCTGACTGCGGCTGTCATCGAACTCTTTTTTCATTTCCGCAACATGGATCAGAATCGGGGCGTTGTATTTGCGAGCCAGGGTTGCGGCGTCTTGCAGCGTCTTTTGCGAACACGTATAGATGGAGTGCGGGGCTGCAGCGGCGTGAATCAAGGGGTCGCCTTGCCAGCGCTTCAGGAATTTCTCGGTGTACGCGAGCATTTCGGCTTCGGTCTTGTTGTCGGGGGCCGGAAAGTCGATGAAGGTTTCGCCGAGGACGCCGCGCATGCCCGCGGCTTTGGTTTCTTCGGCGATGGCGTCTTCGAAATAGTACATGTCGGCGAAGGTGGTGATGCCGCCCCGGATCATTTCGGAGGCGGCCAGGCGAGTGCCCCAGCACACGAAGTCTTCGGTGACGTTTTTGGCTTCGGCGGGAAAAATGTATTTGCGCAGCCAATCGTCGAGAACAACGTCGTCTTTCAGGCCGCGGAAGAGCGTCATGGGGACGTGGGTATGGCCGTTGATGAAGCCGGGGAGGACTAGTTTGCCGCGTGCATCGATTTGGGTTGCGGCGGAGTATTTTGCCTCGATTTCTACGCGTGGTCCGACGGCGGCAATGGTATCGCCTTTAACGGCAACGGCGCCATCGTCGATGATGAGGCGCACGGAATCCATGGTGAGTACGGTGCCGCCGGTGATCAGCAGATCGACTTTTTCTTTTGTTAGCGCTTGCGCGCTAACTAGAGAAGCGCACATCGAGAGCAAAAGTGCGGCGGCGACAGAGATTGCAAGAAGGTTTGCGATCGATCGTCCGATTTGCTTCACAAGGTCTCCTGAGCTTCGGAAGGGTTCTCGATATTGTAAGCGAAGATAGATTGGCCGCCCCGGCAATCGGGGGCAAGAAGCGCTTCGATCGGGAAGGGCGGACGGTGGGTGCGAGGTGGTGCTGCGGCCGGGCGGGGCGAGCCCCGGCCCCTACAAGGGGATACGATGTTTGTTAGAGGCTGGAAGAATCAAATGGTTTGGGGAAGAGTTCGCGCATCTGGATTGTTTCGGTCTTGCCCTTCAGGTTGGACAGGATGACGGGAATGTCGCCGCAGAATTCCCAGATTAGTTGGCGGCAAGCGCCGCAGGGCGAGGTTAGCGTGTCGGTGTCGGTGACCACCGCGATGGCGTCGAAGCCGCGCTCGCCTTCGCTGATGGCTTTGAAGATGGCGATGCGCTCGGCGCAGACGGTGAGACCGTAGGTGGCGTTTTCCACATTGCAGCCGCCGAAGACGCGGCCGGAACTGGCGCGGAGAGCGGCGCCGACGCGGAAATTCGAGTAGGGGGCGTGGGCGTTTTCGCGGGATTGTTTGGCGATGGTGAGGAGATGGTCGTAGTCGGTCATGTGGGTTCCTTTTCGATAACGTGCGGCGGCCGGACTGAAGTTTCCGATTCCCCCTGAGAAAAGCGCCCGCCCCGGAAGGCGGCCGCTACAAAATCGAACAACGCCGGGCTGAAGCCCAGCGCCTACATAACTGCGCGATCACTGGGCCTACAACGCATCGGCGATGCGCGGGATCACCGCTTGTAGCAGGGCGATGAATTGGTGTTTTATGTGGGCGCCGGTTTCGAGGACTTCTTCGGCGGTGAGAGGCTGGCCGGTGATTCCCGCGGCCATGTTGGTTACGCAGGAAATACCGAGGACGCGGATGCCGCTGTGGCGGGCTGCGAGCACTTCGGGAACGGTGGACATGCCGACGAGATCGGCGCCGATGGCGCGGAAGGAATGGATTTCCGCAGGGGTTTCGTAGTTGGGACCCGCGAGGGCGAGATACACGCCTTCGTGGAGATTGAGCGCGAGCTTTTTGCCTTCTTCGGCGACGAAGCGGCGGAACTCGGGGTCGTAGGCGCGGGTCATGTCGGGAAAGCGCGGGCCGAAGCGGTCGTCGTTGGGCCCGGTGAGCGGGTTGGCGGGTTGCAGGTTGATGTGGTCGCGGAGGGCCACCAGGCAGCCTTGGGAATAGTTCAGATTGATGCCGCCTGCGGCGTTGGTCAGGATTACGGCCTTGATGCCCATGCGGGCGAAGACGCGGATGGGGAAGGCGACGTCCGTGATGGAATAGCCTTCGTACAAATGAACGCGGCCTTGCATGCCTGCGACGGGGACGTTTCCGACTCTACCGATGACGAGCTGGCCGGCGTGGCCGATCGCCGTGGATTTGGGGAAATGCGGAATTTTCGCGTAAGGGATTTTTGTGGAGCTAGCGAATTCGTCGGCGAAGGCGCCCAGGCCGGAGCCGAGGACGAGGGCGATGCGAGGGCGGAGTTTGGTTTTGGCGAGGATGAATTTTGCGGCGCGGGTGGCGCGGGAGAATTCGGAGTTCGTGCTCGTTCGTGACTTGGCGGGATTTTTCTTTGCGGTGGTCATGGTGTCGAAATAAATCTAAACCAAGAGCGGCGTTTTGCGGGGTAATCTTGTCGAGATAGGGCGCAGCAGTGCTGCGCCCCTACGAGAGGCACCATGAGGGTCATGTGAGGATGCCGACGATGCAAGCGGACATGAGGTTGGCCATGGTTCCGGCGAGCATGGCACGAATGCCCAGGCGCGCGAGTTGACCGCGCTGGTCTGGCGCGAGCGCGCCGATGCCGCCAATCTGGATGCCGATGGAGCTGAAATTGGCGAAACCGCAAAGAGCGAAGGTGGCAATAGTGACGGAGCGGGGGTCCAGAAGAGTTTTGACGGACGAGAGCTGCTGGAAGGCGACCAACTCGTTGACAACCATGCGCGTGCCGAGAAGATTGCCAACATTGACGCAATCGTGCCAAGGGATTCCAATGAGCCAGGCGACCGGAGCGAAGGCCCATCCGAAGATTTGCTGGAGAGTGGAGGGAAACCACGCGATGTGAAGATGCACCCAGCCCATCATGGAATTGAGTAGAGCGAGCATGGCGATGAAAGTGATGAGAACGGCGGCGATATTCAGGGCGAGGTGAAGCCCGTCCAGGGTGCCGCGGGAGAGTGCGCCGAGGACGTTGGCCTCTTTTTCCATGGGGGGCATTTCGACGCGACCAGCGGTGAGAGGTTTTTCGGTTTCGGGCACGAGCATTTTGGACATGAGGAGCGTGCCGGGAGCGGTCATGATGACGGCGGTGAGAAGGTGCTTGGGTTCGATACCGAAGGCGATGTAGGCGGCCATAATGCCGCCGGAAACGTGAGCCATGCCGCTGGTCATGACGCACATCAGCTCGGACTTGGTGAGCTTGTTGAGGAAGGGGCGAATGGTGAGCGGCGCTTCGGTCTGACCCATGAAGATGCTGGCGGCGACGTTGAGGGATTCCGCGCCGCTCGCGCCCATGATAGTTGTCATCACCCAGGCCGCCCCTCGCACGAGAAGTTGCATGACACCGATGTGATAAAGAACGGCGAAAAAAGCGGCGATGAAAATGACCGTGGGAAGAACTTGAAAGGCGAAGGAGAAACCGAAGGCGGAAGTTTTTTTGCCGATTTCGCCGAGGACAAATTCGGAACCGACGTAGGAGAAGCTCAGAAGCCGATTGACGTAGTAGCCCGCGATTTCGAAGAGGCGGCGGCCGATTTCAAAACGCAGGACGAAGAAAGCGAAGGAGAGCTGAAGGCCGAGTCCCCAAAGGACGGTCTTGAGGCGAATGGCTTTGCGGTCGGTGGAGAACACATAGGCCAGGCCGAGCATTGCGGCCATCCCAAGAAGTCCTGCGTATCGCGCCATGCTTTGTCCTCGTTTCCTCTTCAACTGGCTTCGAGTAACCCGCCGCGCCCTCAACGGCTAAAGCCGTGCCCGGACGAAAACCTGCCACCACGTAGATCGCTAGGCGCCGAGAATGCGCCGAACCAGCGGGCGTTTCTCGCGCGGCGGTTCGGCGCCGAGATAGTAGCTGCCAGCGATGAGGCGCTTCGCTTCAGCGAGTTTCGCGTCCTCATTGTAGTGAATGGTGGCGAGGGGTTCGCCTTTTTTCACGGGGTCACCGATGCGCTTGTGGAATTCGAGGCCGACGCCGTGGTCGATGGCGTCTTCTTTTTTTTCGCGGCCGCCGCCAAGCATGGCGAGGGCGATGCCGAATTGTTCGCAGTTCGTGCCGGTGACGTAGCCGGTGTTTTCGCTGGGAACGTCGAGGTGGAAACGCGCTTGGGGCAGGCGCTGAGGCTCGTCGACGACGCGTTCGTCGCCGCCTTGCAGCTTGATTCCTTGCTTGAATTTTTGCTTGGCCAGGCCGGTAGCGATCATGGTTTCGGCGAGGCGGCGGCCTTCTTCCAGGCTCTTGGAGCGTTCGCCAAGATAGAACATCCATGCGGAGAGCTCGAGGCTCAACTCCCGCAGGTCGGCCGGGCCGTGGCCGTTCAGGACGTCGATGCATTCCATTACTTCGGTGGAATGGCCCGCGGCGCGGCCGAGAGGTTCATCCATGCCGGTGATGAGGGCGACGACTTTTTTGCCCATGCGCTTGCCGGTTTCGACCATAACTTCGGCGAGGCGGACGGCGTCTTCTTCGAGCTTCATGAAGGCGCCGGAGCCGGTCTTTACATCGAGAACGAGGGCGTCGATGCCTTCGGCGAGTTTTTTGCTCATGATGGAGCCGCAGATGAGGCCAATGTTTTCCACCGTGCTGGTGGCGTCGCGGAGGGCGTAGATTTTCTTGTCGGCGGGGGCGATTTCGGCGGTCTGGCCGATGAGACCCATGCCGCATTCGCGCAGCACGTGGCGGAATTGATCGAGGGAGAGATTGACGTTGAAGCCGGGGATGGATTCGAGCTTGTCGAGCGTGCCACCGGTGTGGCCGAGGCCGCGGCCGCTGATCATGGGGACGGTGAGACCCCCGGCGGCGACGATGGGGGCGAGGATGAGAGAGGTCTTGTCGCCGACGCCGCCGGTCGAGTGTTTATCGACCTTGTTGCCGGGGAGATCGGAGAGATTCAGGACTTCGCCGGAATACAGCATGACTTCGGTGAGGGCGGCGAGCTCCGAACGGGACATGCCGCGGATCCAGACGGCCATGAGCCAGGCCGCCATCTGATAGTCGGGAATATCGCCGCGGGTGTAGCCGGAGACCAGGAAGTCGATCTCTTCGCGGGAATGTTCCCCGGAGTCGCGTTTTTTTCGAATCAGATCGACGGCGCGCATGCGTGTGCGAAGGGTGTCGCGGGAGCGTAACATTTCTGGAAGCTGGTGGCCAGAGGAAGGGGGCCGGATGTTGGCGGCGTTGCGGCGTCCGCGCGATGCGGGCTGGCTTTGAGAATGAGGGAAGGCTAAAGCGGGAGCTGTGCGCCGGGAGGGAGAATGGTCGATTGACCGGCGACGACCTGCCAGCCTCTGGGGCCGTTTATGTACACGTGAATGACGCGCATGCCGCCATCGAAGCGCTGCCCCTTGAAAGTGCCGCGCGCCGACCACAAGCAAGTGGCTACGGCCGTTTCTTGAAAGATGCGGATAGAAATGTCACCGGCGTTGAAGGAGTCGTACTTGACTTCGGGAGTCTGCACCGCGGTGATGAAGGTGGCCTTGTTTACAAGCTGACCATGCGACAGCGTGCCGACGAAATCATCGCTGTACACGCGTCTGAAAAACGTCGGATTGTTGAGCTGAATGGCGCGCGCGGCTTCGTTTTCGAGGTTGACGATCTCCTGGCGCTGCATTTCGGTGTTTGCAGGTTGGTCGTCGGATTGCCAGGCGGGACTGAACGCCAGCCCGAGGAATAGCAGCGCTGCTACCTTGGTCATGCTGATGAGCCTCCTTCAGGGAGTGATGGGATTCAGCGTGAGTCAGCCAGACAAAGTATACGGGTTTTGTGATGCCGCGGCGGAGACCGGCGTGTTCTCTCGCGCATCCGGGTTCCGCATAGCGCGTTGCGGGAGAGGAGGCTATGTCTTCGGCCGAGATTAACTCTCGGGGAACCGAAAAGCACGGGTTCCGCGCCGCACCCTCGCGGAATGGCGAGGATGCAGCGCAGAAAAGGAGTGCGGAAACTACTTGTGGGTCATGGTGCTGACGCGGGCGAGAATGTCACGGTGACCGGTTTCGTCGATGGTGGTACTAAAACCGGTCCAACCCGCGGGATTATTCTTTTCCGCTTCTTCGAGCGCAGCGTTGAATTTGTCAATCCCGTCCGCTCCATTCGTGATGATGGCCACCCACAACCTGCCGGGATCGGTTGAGTGCACAACTTCTTGGTCAACCTGGTAGGCGTGCAGCGCACCATCCGCGAGCAACTTTTCGAGCAAAGCAACGAAGGTGGCCTTGATCATCTTGCCGCCAGGATCGTTGGAGCCCGCTTTAGCGCTCCAACTGCCGACGCGCAAGTAGCCGTTCGTGAAGGTTCCGGAGTGGGAGTCGTAGTCGCGGCTTTGGAGAATGTAGTCCCAATGCTTTGCGGCGGCTAGAGGAGGAGCAGTGGCGGCCGGGGCGGTGCGAAGCCCTTCGAGGAACTTGAGAATATTAGCCATGGAGGCTGCGGAAAACCAGGTGCCGTGGGTCGCTTGGCCTTCTTGATGATTCAAGACGGCGTAGCTGCCGAAGGAGATTAGCGTGCCGTCGGCGACCGCCTTCTTCATGATATCGATGTCGGCGGCGTCGTTCTTCAGATAGTCGGCCCACATGGCGCGGGGGACGGTCCACTCGGAAACATAGGTGTACAGCGGGGGCTTTTCCGCACTTTGCGATTGCGCCCAAGCGCGGTTGGCACAGAGCGGCGCAAGAGCAAGTGCACACAACACGAGCAGGAAACCGGTATAGCGAGTACGCATTCTCTTCTCTCCTAGTTTTTTTCTCCGCCAGCGGCGGGGGCGTGATGCAACCTGGTAGTTGGATTGGAACCGACGGGTTAGATCTGAGGCGACGGTACTCTTGGCGTGGGTCGGTGTCAAGCGTTCGCGCTTCTTCTCGCGGCGCTGCGCGAGGCGCGAACCAAGAATCAAGACTTACTGGACGTGAGCGTCAAACGCTCCGGTCTCGACCTGGCCGGCGCGTTTGATCTGCACGAAGATTCGATAGTCGCCGGGCTGCGGGAAACCATAGGGGAAACGGACTTCGGGTGGAAGCGGGCTCGATGATGCGGGCATAGGCATGGACATTTTATCTTGTGCGCGTGGAGGATCGCTCGCGAGTCCAGCTTGCGCCAGCTCCAGCGCAGCCATGGAAACCGATCCAGCAGGATGGATGTGGGCGAAGACGCTGAAATCGGAGCGCACAAACTCCGCGTGTCCGGCCATGCCCATGTAGGGCTGCAAGTCCTGGACGGGGTTGCCATCCTTATCTTGTACGCTGAAGTTGAATTCCAGAGACACGTTGGCTTTCAGCGGAGCTGCGGAGCGTTCCCAAACGATGCGGCCGCCGTCAGGAAGCTGCGAGATCGTGGAATCCGCGCTCGCAGCCGACAGTGGCGCGCCGGACCAAGAAGAGTCATCGCCGGTGAGGGGCTTGCCGGTGACTTGCGGAAGGTCGATGCTGCCGACAAGCGTCCACGGGTAGCCGCTTTTATCCACGATATCGGCGAAAACCTGGTAATGGCCAGTGGGCATGCTTGGCAAATCCTCAGCGAACGCGCCACCCTCGATGCGCTCCGGATGAAGGTGCCACAAGCGGTCCAGTCCGGGGCCGCCGAGGAGGAAGAGGTGCATGAGGTGATTGTGGTCCGGGAGCAGTTCCTCCATCTTGACGTAGTCCGGCCAAGCTGGGTCCTGCCCTTTGCCGCGAATCACCAGATGGTTCCCGTTCAGCAGCGACGTTTCGGCCGCGGGAGGCTTGAAGAAATCGACGTCGCGCTGATAGCTGCGGGCCTCCGCACCCCACCACGCGCGGCCGAGATAGAGGATGGCGAAAACCAACACTGCCGCGGCCACCATGATCAGCCTGGCGCGGCGCTGGTTGGACGGAGCGGGGCTGGCGCCCGGCTCGAGGTTGCCTTCGCGCGCCCCAGCCCCCACGATGGAGACAACTCCGACGGCGAGGAAGGCCATTAGGGCAAACAACAGCCAGCCTAAGGACTTCTGCATGGGCAACGTGCGTTGCGCGAAAGAGGGCACGGGGAGGGAGAGTTCGGCCTGGCCCTTCGCGCCATCGGCGAGGACGCGCACTTGCAACGCTCCGGACTCCATGAGCCAGAGAGTGGCGGCGAAGAACTGAGGGTCGTTTTTAGATTGCTGCGCCATATCTGGTGTGGGAGGCAAAGATGAGCCTGGGCCGGTGAGGGTCAAGACCACCACGCTGATCTGGCTGACGTCGTTCGACTCGCTTCGCACCTGGATTTCCGCGACGCCCGGGATCACTTGCGGCACGCGGACGGTGACGAACAACCGGTAAGGCCCGGCGTTCCCTTCGTAAAAAACATCGGAGCTGCCGACATGCGCGCGCAGCGGGACGGCGGCAGCGAGCAGAGCAACGGACACGAGCGTGAGTGGGCGTAGGCGCATGTGGCTTTCGAGAAACGAGTTGAATTTTAAGAAAGCAGAGGGGGGGAGAACTCATCTTTGAGCTGAGCGCAGTACGACTTCTCCAATCACCTTGCTCTTGATCCGAGCGTAATTCACCGACGGATTCTACGCATCCAGTCTCCCCAGCCAAGGCCGATGCCGGTCATTAACACTCCGACGGCCAGAGGGATCAGCATATGCATGCAAAACACCGCGACGCTGCTTTCAGCGTGCACAAACACGCTCGACACCCACGGAGAATCCGGCGGCACAAAGTACGGCATGTTGCCGGGGCCGGTAGCGAAAATCCAATTGTGCGACGCGGGCGACATGAGAAAGTTGGCAAACGGCCACTGTACCGCCAGGAGGCTTACAAAGAAGGCCGCTCCAAGCACCGCTGCCTGCGTCCACTTGCTCCAGGTACCGGCGCGCTGGCGCACCAGGTCGAAGACAATCGCGGGCACGATGATCAGCAAAGGAAAGTCCGTCGGAACCAGGTGCGTAATTTTCTGATAGACCGGGCCGAGTTTTGGTTCCGCAGGCACGAGAGGCAGCAGCCAGGTGAACGCCAGATGCATGGCGGTGTACAGGGTCGCTACGATGGTCGCGGCCCAGCGGTGGTTGGATGCCCGTGCCGCCGCGGCGATCCAGATGGGCACGATAATCATGACCACCAGGTAGAAATTTGCGGAGTGCATGGCTTCGCGGCCGGTGTGTTCCTGGGCGATCCCCAGCGTCATGCCCAGCAGGAAGATGAACCCGACGAACACCAATCGCTCCAACTTCGCTCGATAGCGTTCATGCGCCCGATTAAACTCCGACAAGATCATCACCAGCGTGCCGAAGCGGATGGCGATCATGCCCAATGCGAGGAGAACGTGCGGCGGGCTCAAGATCTTGACGTCCAAGCCGTAGGCCGCGTGCCACCAGTTGTCGAACGGTGCCGAAGTAATCATGGCCACGCCGCCCCAGGCGCAGATGAAAGCGCCCATGGGACCCCGGAAGCCCCACATGGAAATCGAACGATCGCGGAGAGGTGAGTCCTGGCGGAAGGTGGTCGAAAGAATCAGATAGCCGCAGGAGATGCCGGAGAGCACGCCGCACAACTGGATGAGCAAGTGCGGCGTGGTCCAAAATGTGTCGCGGCCCACGCTTTCATGCCAGGAGATATCCCAGGCACCGCCGACCACGCTGCAAATCACGGCGGCCAGGCAGGCCCAGATGTACCGGGGAATGGGCTGTGTGCCTTCAGTAGCCTGACTGACGGCTCGAGCCTGCACTTGAGATGGAAGAGGGATTGCGCCTGCCATTGAGAAACCCCGCAGCCGATCGGAAATCTTAGAGATGCGATTCGCACTCCACGGACAACCTACAGTTTACACGGTGCCGGGCCGGAAGAGGAGCGCCCCTTCTAGGTGCGCACGGAGTCATCGTCGTGAACGAAGCGATGGCCCGAGAATTTTGGGGCACGCTGAACGTACTTGGAAAACGAATCAGCGTATCCAAGGACGCCGAGGGGAATCCGGAATGGAACGAAATTGTCGGTGTGGTGGCCAACGCGCGGGATGTGAGCATTGAGGCTCAGGCCGATCCGGAATGCTTTCTCGCCCTGTTTCAGTGGGGCGTGAGCTCGCATCACCTGATCGTGCGTACCGGGGCAAATCCCGATGCGCTGGCGGACACCATTTCGCGCCAAATCTGGGCGAGCTATCCCGATCAACCCGTGACCCATGTGACGACGTTAACGAGGACCATCGCGGAATCTGTGGGCGACCAGCGCATGCACACCGTGCTCCTCAGCGTATTTGCGGGGACGGGGTTGCTGCTGGCGCTCTTGGGAGTTTACGGCGTCGTGTCGTATTCCGTGGCGCGGCGCACGCAAGAAATCGGTGTGCGCATGGCATTGGGAGCGGGGCGTACCGACGTTTTGCGCGTGGTCATGCGGCAAGGACTGATCCTGGTGGCAACGGGCGCAGCCCTCGGAACCGCGGGGGCACTCGGAGCCACTCGCGTCATCGCCAGCGAATTGTACGGCGTGAAATCCAGCGACCCGTGGACATTTTCCGGAGCCTTCCTTCTGGTTCTCATCGTTGGATGCCTGGCGTGTTGGGTGCCGGCGCGGCGCGCGATGCGGGTCGATCCCATGGTCGCGCTGCGGTACGAATGAGCGCTAGAAGTTCATGCGTTAGAAATTCGGGGTTTGCAGACTTCGGCCCTCCCTCGCGGGCAATTGCCACCATTGCATCCCTCCTAGGCTATTTATCGTACATTTAGGTTCCTTGTCTTAAGATCGATTGGTCCGGCGGTCGTAGGCGTAGTGTCGGAAATGTCAGGCGTGTAAAACCAAATTGTTCCTTTTCGCAGAGCTCAGATGAGAAGATTCGCTTTTTTGTTGCTGTTCACCACGGGTACCTTCTTTCCGGTCCAGGCGAGCCCTGCACAGTCCATCCGTCCGAAGGAACAATCCGGCCCAAGCAGCATTTCCGAGGGTTCTGACCAAACACCGACAGAATCTTCTCGGGCAATTACCGGCGTCATTCTAGATCCCTCGGGTGGGGCGGTTTCAGGCGCTCAAGTTAAGCTAACAAGCGCAGATGGCACCTCGATCGGCGACACTACAACGGACAACACGGGCGCGTTCCGTTTTGAGAACCTAGCCATGGCCGTGTACAGCATCGAAGTGCGAGCGGCTAGCTTCCAGGAAGCGAAGCTGAACGTCGTCGTGGGCAAGAAGCCGCTTTCCCCTGTACGCATCAACCTGCTCCTCGCCTCGCAAAACCAGGTCGTGACGGTAGGCGGGCAGGACCTCTCGGTGGAGGTTACCACCGACGTCGCGGAAAACCAGAACGCCAGTCTGATCGACCGGAGCGCGCTGGACCGCGTGCCGGTATTCGACCAAGACTACGTAGCGACGCTCTCGCGGTTCCTCGACGACAATTCCCTCGGCACGAACGGAGTCACCCTGGTGGTCAATGGCGTGGAAGCGAACGGCCCCGGGGTATCGTCTTCCGCCGTTCAGGAGGTGAAAATAAATCAGAATCCTTACTCCGCGCTGTTCTCGCGGCCCGGCCGCGCGCGGCTCGAGATCATCACGAAAGGCGGGACTCCCGATCTTCATGGCACGGTTAATTTTTTGTTCCGGGATTCCGTGTTCGATGCACGCAATACCTTCGCCACCCAGAAACCGCCGGAGCAGCGCCAATTTTACGAAGGCTCGCTGACCGGTCCCGTCGGACACAGCAAGAAGACCACGTTTTTGTTGTCCTTGGACTGGGATGTTGACGACACGCAAGCCTTTGTTGATGCACAAGGTGTGAACGGTGCGATTCGTGAAAATGTGCCTGCACCGATTCACAACTTCTTTGGCTCCGGCCGTATTTTTCACGATTTTGCGAGTGGAGACCAATTTTGGATTGGGTATTCCTACGAACACCAGTCCTTCAAGAACCAAAACGTCGGCGGCACCATCCTTCCCGAAGCCGGCTACAGCAGTACGCCGCTGGAGCACGAAGTAAACGTCAGTTACCGGCACCTCTTTTCACCGAAGCGGGTCAACCAACTGCGCTTTCTGGTGGGTTACAACGACCAGCCTACGACCAGCGCGAACTCGGCTCCACAAATTATTGTGTCGGGTGCGTTCACCGGGGGCGGCGCGCAGGCCAACTTCCGCCGCACCGAGTACCATTTCGACGGCAGCAATATCACTACGTATGCTAGCGGAAAGCACACGGTGAACTTCGGCATCGAAGTCCCTGATATCAGCCGCCGCGGCTTTGACGACTTCACGAACAGCGGGGGGACGTACACGTTCGCGAGCCTCGCGGCCTTCGAGAACGCTCAGCCAGCCGCCTTCGTCCTGCAACGCGGCCAGGGGCGCGTGGTTTTTTATGAGAAAGTTTTGGCTGGACTCATCGAGGACAATATTCGATGGAAGCCAAATTTTTCCTTCTCCGTGGGGATGCGTTACTACTGGCAAAACTTCTTTCACGATGACCCGAACAATTTCGCGCCGCGTTTCGGCTTTGCCTATGCGCCCAGCAAGAAAAGCAAAACCGTAATTCGCGGCGGAACAGGCGTGTTTTACGACCGCTCGGGCCCTCGTCCGATCTCCGACTTGCTTCACTACAACGGCGTGAATTTGCTGCGCTTCATCCCTGCAAATCCAGTTTTCCCCGAGACGGCCTCTTCCTTGGCTCCCGTGCCGAGCAGCGTTGTAGTGCTCGATCCCCGCACTCGCATTCCGTACACAATTCAGTACAGCATCGGCGTCGAACGCCAGGTGACGGCGAAGAGCACCTTCAGCGCTACCTATGTTGGATCACACGGGATCCACTTGTTTCGTTCCGTGGACGCAAACGCACCCCTGCCCGGCACCGTCTTGCGGCCCAACCCTGATCTGGGACAAGAACGCCAGATCCAATCGGGTGGCTATCAAAAGAGCAACGCGCTGGAACTGACCTTTCGCGGGCGTCCATCCAAGTACTTCACCGGTCAGGTGCAATACACTCTGAGCAAGACTTACAACAACACTAGCGGCATCACCTATTTTCCGGGAAATAGTTTCAATCCCGCCGCCGATTGGGCTCGCTCCGACAACGATCGCAGGCACAAGTTCGATCTGCTTGGCTCGACGCATGTAACAAAACTATTTGTGGCAGGAGCCGCGCTTTCGCTCTACTCTGGCAAGCCGGTCAACGTGACGACGGGAAGCGATGACAATCACGACGGGGTTGTGAACGACCGGCCGAGTGGTTTCACGCGGAATATTTTGCACGGGCCAGGGCTCATCAACCTGGACCTCAACCTTTCTCATGATTTTGTGCTGTCCAAAAAACGTAAAGAGGCGCGTACGTTGACCGCATCTCTCAATTCGTTCAATATCCTCAACCATCAGAACGACGTCACTTTCATTGGGGTAATAAGGTCACCATTTTTCGGACAGGCTGTCGCCGCGTTGCCACCACGAAGGATGCAACTCAATCTTGAATTCAAGTTCTGAACGAAGGCGTGACCTAAACGAAATAGCCTTGAGGTTTCAAGCGCAGGCGAGCCGAACATGACACGTTGGAAAGCATTGGTTCTGGTGGTTCTCGGGGCTGCCATCCTCGCAGCGGTATACGGCGCAGTTCTGATTCGGCGAGGCTTCAGCGCCACCGAGGAGCCTTCTTCCTTGGAAAAAGTCGCGGCCCGTACGGCGCGGAATCTGGCGATCCCCAGCCGCGCTCGCAACGAAGGGAATCCATGGAAGGCCACTCCGGAAACACTCAAGGAGGCTCGGGAGCACTTCGCGGACCGCTGCGCTATCTGCCATGGCAACGATGGCGGCGGGCAGACTCAAATCGGACGAAATCTCTATCCCAAAGTACCTGATTTGCGTTTGCCGCAAACGCAAAATCTCACCGATGGCGAAATCCGCTACATCATCAAGAACGGAGTCCGCCTGACCGGGATGCCCGCCTGGGGCAATCCTCACGAGGAGCAGGACGAGGACAGTTGGAAACTCGTTCTCGTCATTCGCGGCCTGCGCCAATTGACGACCGAAGAAAAAACACAGCAGGCTAGCACCGCGAATGCAGCGCGCTACCTAGGATCGCAGGCGTGCGAGAAATGCCACGCGCAAATTTACGAGCATTGGAAGAAGACGCCGATGGCCAACGTGGTGCGCGACCCTCGCGAGCACCCTGAGGCCATCATCCCCAATCTCTCGACGAATACCGTGGCCAAGTTCTCGAAAGATCAGGTTGCTCTGGTCTACGGCAGCCTCTGGAAGCAGCGCTACTTCACAAAAATAGGCGACGACTATTTTCCGGAGCCCGCGCAGTGGGACGTCACCAATAAAGTATGGCGCCCGTATTTCGTGGCGAACGGCACGGATTGGTGGGCCACGCTCTATCCTTCCGACAACATGCAGCGTCCAACCGGCCCCACATGCGATGGCTGCCATTCTGTCGACTACGACATTCACACCAAAAAAGTGGCGGAGTGGAACGTCGGCTGCGAGCGCTGCCACGGCCCGGGCAGCGAGCACGTCGAGCATCCGTCGCGCGGCAATATCCTGAATCCCGCGCGGATGGATTACGTCCATGCGAACGACGCCTGCATCCAATGCCATTCGCAAGGCCGCCCGCTAGTCGATCCGATCGAGGGCAAGCATTACGACTGGCCGGTCGGCTATCACGTAGGGCTCAACCTGCAGGATTTCTGGCAACTCGAAGAACACCCGCTGGGCGCCGCGACTTTCACGCATTTTGCGGACGGCACGGCGCACAAGAACCGCATGCAGGGAAATGATTTCGTGCAGAGCGTCATGTACCGGCGGGGTGTGACCTGCTTCAACTGCCACGATGTGCACGGCACGGACAACTATGCGCAGCTAAGAAAACCGGCGGACAAGCTCTGTTTGGACTGCCACGGCCCCATGTCCCTGAACGGGCCGCGCACGGCCACGCTGGAAGAACACACTCATCACAAAGACGGCACGCCCGGAAGCCAGTGCGTGGCGTGCCACATGCCGAAGATCGAGACGACCATCGCCGACGTCAAAGTGCGCGCTCACACGTTTGCGTTCATCACCCCGGTCATGACCGACAAATACAAAATCCCCAACCCATGCACGTCGTGTCACGCCGACAAATCCACGGCTTGGGCCACCGCGGCACTGCGTCGCTGGCCGGAGCGCTCGCCGTGGCGAGTCGACTGAGACCCGCGCGCACAGCCATCTTTCAATCTTGTACGGTGTAGATCCTAACCTCGGCGCTCTGGGCGCCGCGAGCCGGCACCGCCAGGTAAAAGCGGTCGAAACCCTTGCCCTGCTTTCCGTAGTAACCCGCCGTCCTGGCGCCGATCGCCGTAGGAATCTTGGCCAGAAGTTTGTAGTGGTCGGGATCGCTCATTTGAAAGGCGTATATGAAACCCTGTCCACCCGGCATATACACGCGCTTGCGGCCGGCGTCAAAGTACAGATCGTCGGAATCCTGAACGCTCGGAAGAACGGCAACCACGCGGCCTGAGTTCGTGTCGAAAACCGCGAGTCTTGGCGGCACGTGCAAACCGACGAACAAACGGTGATCGGCCTCGTCCAAGGCCATCGGAAAATTGCTCTCCAGTCCGTTCAAAGACCAATGCGTCATCGCTTTTGTGTCGCGATTGACCACTACAATCTGTTTCAGATCCGGCACGTTGACGTACATGTTCGGCCCGGACTTCTCCAACTGAAACGACTCCGGCTCTCCGCCCAGCTTGTACTCTTCGTCCAGGCGCTGATTCGTGGTGGCGTCGATCATCGCGATCGCGCCGGTCTTATCGTCATCGCCGCAGCCGACATAGACGCGCTTGGTGGCCGCTTCATAGCGCATGTTGTCGGCGCCGCCCTGGAAATCCACCGTCGCGATTTGCTCGTAAGACTTGCCGTCATAGATGTAGACCTTGCCCTGGCCGCTGGCCACAAAGATCTTGTTCGTCTCCGCGGAGAACGCTATGCCCTGGGGATTCGGCACGCCGGTGATGATGTGGTCGAGGATTCTCCCGCCGATATTGATCACCTCGACGGCATTGCTGCCTAGTGCCGCGACGAATAGCTTGCCTCCGCCCATGGCAAAATGATCGAAACGTCCCTTAGCGTTCTCGAGTGGAATGGCCTCGGTCAGAACCAGCGGCTGTTCTGGTTCGGTCGCGGCCTTCTTCGATTGACCGGCAACCTGGCCGCTGACCAGGACTAGCGCCAAAAACAAAACAAAGGACCTCATCGCACACACCTCCGCACCAGCTGCGCATTTTACAGCGTTCCAGCTTGTCCTGCGCAGAATCCTTGGAGGAAAAGCTGGTCGCGGAACTGACAGAAAGTAGAGCAGCCCATCCGTCGCTACGCAACGGATAGGTTGCCCACTGAGATAGGTGAATCCGCCCCTACAGCGAGCGCAAGAAGTTCAACAGATTCTGCTCCTGTTGTGGATCGAGACGACGGAAGTTATTAACCACACCGTTGGCTTCGGAACCGCGGCCCGCGTGTTGCCGGATCGCGTCCACTAGGTCTGTCGAGCGGCCATCATGCAGCAAGAAGATGCGCTGTCCGAGACCCCACAACGGCGCCGAGCGAAACTCGTCCGGACCCGCACCGCCTTGCGAAACGCCATCGGCAAGGTTCGCGCCCATGTGATGCACCAGCAAGTCGGAGAACAGGTTGGCGTTGGCATTGTTCAAGCTCGCGGTGATCGGCGAAGGGCCGGTCTGGAGCATGGGCGTATGGCAGAGGGCGCATCCGATCGCGCCGAAGACCCGGCTTCCATTCGCGATCGAGGTCGCGCTACCTGGAGCGGTGGCCGAAGGCGTCGGAGGCGCCAGCAGCCGCATAAACATCGCAAACCCTACGGCGTCGCTGGGAACCTGGGTGGTCTGTGTGGCGTTCGTGTTGGTGGCATCTTCCGGCGTGGGATTCAATTTGCAGTTCGCCGGAAGGCTCGCTTCATCAGGGCTGGCGCGCTCGCTTTGGAACAACTCATTGGTGACGCCCATTTCCACGTTGTAGGCCTCGCCTGCAAATATCTCGAGCGACTTGTTTTGAGCTTTCCAGCCGAAGCGCGTAATCGTCCCGTCGTTTCCATTCCGGTTGGGATGACCGGAAATGCCGACGGATTCTTTTTGCCGTTCGTTGGTTTCCATGTTGGCCAGGATCGTTTCGTCCGGGATGTTTTCAATCAAGCCAGCCCCAAAAACGGGCGTGGGAATCCGGAAGATGACGTTGTTGAGTGCGAGGTGACGAGCGAAGTCTGGCTGTTTGATCGAGCAACTCCCTGCATCGGGGCGGCCCGAAATTGTGAACAGGTCATGCACCCCGCCATCCGGCGTGTTGCTAAGCGAGCCGTCGCGATTCAGCAAGAACTTAAACCGTGCTTCGCGGGCCGGTCCATCGGCGGCGATGAAGGATGGGATGTTATTTTGAGCGCCGTTGAAGTTGGCGACCAAGAACTCCGGATTCATTCCGACAGATGGAAAGACGGTCGCACTCGGGCTAGAACCTCCCACGGCAGGTTGCGAATGACAACTCGAGCACGAATTGCTGTTGAATCGTGGCCCGAGGCCATTGTGGTTACCCCCCGAGACGCCGTCAACCTCCTGGAATCTTCCCAGGCCGTCCGTGAAATATTCAGGCAGGCCTGGAGTCGTTGCAACGGAAGCGAGCGGCGCGCCAGAGTCAACGTTCACGCCGCGCACGCCGGGGTCGTGAGCGCTAGACTGCGCGATCATCACGCCGGCGGACGACACAAACAACAGAGACCCCACGCACACGGCTACTTTCGTATGCTGAGGCAACTTCCATTTCTCGTTCTTGGCGAAACGCGCCAAGGGTTGAAGATTCATTGCTGTTGTCTCCTGTTCTTGGTGCGGAAGCTTCGTCATTCGCGAGCAGGGCACTTACACTCGCGATAGACACACGTCGAGCTTCCGATCACCGGACGGTGGAACTTTGGGTCGAGCTCAACTGGGGACCGACATGTGCTATTGAACTCGAAAGTCCAAAGCGTCGGGCTGGATTACTGGGGCGTCGTGAAACTACGTGACTAGGGAATGGAAGTCATCTGCCCCGAAGGACAGTTTTGGGACAGTACTGGGTGCAACTGTACCCCTCAGCCAAGTGAAACGGCCCGATCGAGTGACTCCTGCGAGAAGTAGCGTAGAACTCGGCCGCGGAGCAAAAAAACAATAGAGCGAGACAGCCCGTCCATCGATTCTGCGGATGGGCGGGCTGCCTCGAACAAATGTAACTCGTCTACAACGAGCGCAAGAAATTCAACAAATCTTGCTGCTGCTGTGGAGAGAGACGGTTGAAGCGATGGATGACCCGATTCGCTTCCGAGCCATCGCTGGCGTGCTGCCGGATGGCGTCTACAAGGTCCGAGGTGCGGCCATCGTGCAGGAAGAAAATGCGCTGCCCGAGACCCCACAGAGGCGCCGAACGAAACTCGTCCGGGCCGGCATTACCTTGTGACACGCCATCGGCAAGGTTTGCACCCATATGGTGGACCAGCAGATCGGAGAACAGGTTCGCGTTGACCTGACTCAAATCCGCGGTGAACGAAGATGGGGCGGTGAGCAGCGACGGTGTGTGGCACAGGGCACATCCGACCGCGCCAAACACTTGGCCGCCGTTGGCGATCGATGTCGCCCCACCTGGACTGGTGGTTGACGCCGTTGGCGGGGCCAATAGACGCATGAACATGGCGAATTGCACGACGTCGCTCGGTACCACCGCGTTTGGTGATGCGGTAACGTGGGTCACATCCTCGGGCGTCGGGTTCAGCAGGCAGTTTGCAGGGAGTCCGCCGTGTTGCGCTTCATCGGGGCTCGCGCGCTCGTTTTGGAACAGCTCGTTGGTGACGCCCATTTCCACGTTGTAGGCCTCGCCGGAAAATATCTCCAGGGACTTGTTCTGCGCTTTCCAGCCGAAGCGCGTAATCGTGCCGTCGTTTCCGTTGCGGTTGGGATGGCCATCAATACCGAGAGCATCCTTCATCCGGTCGTTCGAATGCATATTGGCGAGAATCGTTTCGTCGGCAATGTTTTCCATCAACCCGGCGCCAAAAACGGGCGTGGGAATGCGAAAGATAACGTTGTTCAGTCCCAGATTGTGATAGAAATCCGGCTGCTTGATCGCGCAACTCCCCGCGTCACTCCGCCCGGAAATGACGAACAAGTCGTGCACTCCGCCATCGGGCGTGTTGCTTAGCGAGCCGTTGCGGTTCAAAGAGAATTTGAAGCGCGCCTCCCGGGCCGGGCCGTCGGGAGTGATGAAAGGCGGAAGCGCATTGTGCGCGTCGAAGAATTGGATTTGTGGATTCGGTCCTACAAATGGAAACGCCGTCGTGCTCGGGCTGGTGCCGCCGACCGCCGGCTGCGAATGGCAGCTCGAGCATTTATTGCTGTTGAATCGCGGACCGAGACCGTTGTTGTCTCCTTGCACCGTCTGCTCTTCCGCGAACTGACCGAGCCCGCTGTTAAAGAAATCCGTTAGGCCGGTGGTTGTCGCCATCGATCCGAGCGGACTACCTGAGTCGATGGTCCCGCCGCGTACACCGGGATCGTGGGCCACAAACTGGCCGACGATTACCGTCGCGCAGGACGCCACCAACAGCGACCCCACGCACGCGGCTACTCTCGTGTGACGCGACACCTTCCATTTCTCGTTCTTGGCAGAAGCACACAAGGGTTGAACGCTCATTACTCTTTTCTCCTGTTCTCGGTGCAGCGGCATAGCGGTGTGCGACGCGTGCATCTCGGCTCGCACAAATAGACTGCTAGCGCGGCATTTGCCGAATGGCAGAACACGCTCGGACTCGGCCCCCGCATGAGGATCGGCTGTCTGCACTCAAGAGTCCGGGCGTTGGGCTAAGTTACTTGGGCGTTACGTTACGTGGATGGCGATTTCGTGTCATCTGGTCGGAGGGACAGTTTTAGGGCAGTAGGTCTGGCGGGTGACGCCGCGCATTACCACTAGATTTTTTACGTACAGACATACGCCGGACCAAGGACGCGAGCGCCGCGACGCTTCCGTCTCGGGAAGCCAAGAAAAAGGCAAAAGAAAAAGAGGTAGCCGGTGGATGCGTGCCGCCGTCTTCAGCAAAGATCGCACCTCGGTTGGGTTCCAACCATACTTTACAAAAAACTTCGGCCCCTCCTCGGGAGCGAACTTGAACGGCGCCGCTTGTTTCAAGTTGGACGCCTGCCGCTTTTGCAGCGTCCGCAGCAATGCCGGAGACGCCATGTCGAGAATCCAGGAATGAAAGCTTGCCGGTGCCGCAAGGTCCTGCGCGAGACTCGCAACTTCCTCGGCGCTCAAATAGGTAAGCAGCCCTTCCGTGAGGACCAGCGCCCTCTTGGCTCTGCGCCCGAGTTGCTCGAAGAGTTCGCGGCGCGCCGCCACATCGGCAAGGTCCAGACGAATGCGCTCCAGCACGCACGCGGGCTTTTCGCCACGCAAGATCTCTTCCTTGTGCGAAAGAATTTCCGGAAGATCCACCTCGACCCACGGCAGCGAGGACGGAAGCTGCATGCGGTACGGGCGCGTATCGAGGCCCGCGGCCAGATTGATCACCGCATCAACGCCTCGCGCGATCTCCGTGCGGATGAGCTCATCGATCAGGTACGTCCGCGCGACCATGGGCCACGACGTATCGCCTCCCAGTGGCATGGACTTGGCGATCTGCTCGCCGCGCTCGCCGGCAAGCCGCCGGGCGAACGGATCGCGGAAAACCGCGTCGGGCCGCTCGCTCTCCCGCGCGCGGTACACGGCCACCCACCGCGCCGTGTCGGAGATGTTGCGAATCAATGGTTCCGATTGCGTTTCTTGCTTTCGTTCGGATCGGCTCACAGGTCATCCTCATGTGGCGCTGCGCGCACGAGTCTAGCGTTGCGCCTCGTGCCTAAGCAAGAGAGTTGAACCGCTGAAAAATGGCGGATTTTTTGCCCTCAGGGGTCCGTGCGATGCATGTTTTCGCCGATCCGAGCGGCCTCTGCTAGAATAACGCCGCCCAACATCGCAGCATACAACTGCCGGCGTCATCTCAACGGAGGAACCATGATGGACCTGTCCCAGGGCTTTTCTCGCCGTAGATTCATCGCGCAAACGTCCTGCTTCGGAGCGTTTTACGCCGTGGCCAAGCTGATTCCGCTGCCGGCGCTGGCCGAGACCCTCGGCGTCGACTCGCGCGTCTCGCAGACGCCCATCGTGGACAAAGGTTTTGCCTCGGTGCGCAAAATTGGCAACGGGTTGTACGCCACGATTTCCGATCCTTCCAAGGGCAACACCACGCTTTGCAATGGCGGATTCCTGGCAGGAAAAGATGGGGCTTTGCTGATAGAAGGATTCACGACGCCCGCCGGCGCGTCTTTTCAGATGGATGCCCTGCGCACGGTGAGCCAGGTGCCGGTGAAGGCCGCGCTGGACACCCACTATCACTTCGATCATTCGATGGGCAACGCGTTTTACGGAGCGAATGGCGTGCCTCTGTGGGCGCATGCCTCGGCTGCGAAACGCATCGTCGACAACTATGCGCCGCTGCAGGGTGCGGACCAGTCCACCGCGCTCGCTCCATACGCAAAACGCGTCAAAGACGCTAAATCCGACGTGGAACGCCAGCACGCCCAGAGCGATTTGAATGCCGTGACCGGCGTGTTCCAAATCGCAAACTCGACCGTACTCGGCCTGCCCAATCATCCCATCGACCCAGCGAAGTTGCCGATGACAATTGACTTAGGCGGGCTCTCCGCGGTGCTCGAATCGTATCCCGGACACTCGGGCACGGACGTCATTGTGCGCGTGCCGGAGCAAAACGTGGTGTACACCGGCGATTTGCTGTTCAACGGCTGGTATCCGGTGTGCTTCGATGAGCAGGCCACGGTTTCCGGCTGGCGCGCGACGCTGGCGAAATTTGCCGCCTTCGACAAAGACACATTGTTTGTCCCCGGTCACGGCCAGATTTGCGGCCAGGAAGGCATCGCCACCATCCGCGAAGTCTTCGACGACATCGCCGGCCAAGCAGAAAAGATGCACAAGGCGGGCGTCCCTGCACAGGAAGCCGCGGAGCGCTACGTTGTGCCGGACAAGTTCAAGAATTTCCCCATCTTCGCCTGGGGCTTCACCATCGGTCCGGCGATTACCAAGCTGTATGCGGAGTGGAAAGCGGGCACGGCCTGATGCACGTCCAGCTCGCGTAGGAGGTCGGATATGGATCTCGTGGTTGGTGCCACGGGTTTTGTAGGGCAACAGATCGCGCTCGGTCTCCGGAACGAGGGGCGCACTGTCCGGGCAGTAGCTCGCGGCGGCAAGAGCCATGAGAAAGCTGGCCCGCTGCTCTCGGCAGGCATCGAAGTCGCGGACGCCGACCTAACCAGACCGGCAACGCTAGCTCTTGCTTGCGCTGGCGTGGACACGATCGTCTGCACGGCCACTTCCATGCCGCACGGGCGCGAAGATGGCCTGCAACGCGTGGATCGCGAAGGCGTCCTCGCGCTTATCGGGAGTGCCGAACAAGCTGGTGTGCGTCACTTCGTATATACGTCTTATTCAGGCAATATTCGCGTGCCGTCTCCGCTGGAGACTGCCAAACGCGACTGCGAGAACCGGCTCCTGGCCGGGACCATGCATGCCACGATCCTGCGGCCATCGTACTTTATGGAGGTTTGGCTGAGCCCCATGCTCGGCTTCGACGCCCCCAATGTGCGCGCCCGGATGTATGGCACGGGTGAGAACAAGGTCAGCTATATTTCCGCGACCGATGTAGTGGCTTACGCCACAGCAGCCGTCAAGAAGCCGCCCGAACGATCGGCAATTCTGGAGATGGGAGGGCCGGAGGCACTTTCGCAACTCGATGCGGTACGAATCTTTGAGCGTGCGGTCGGCAAGCAATTCGAATTGGAGCGGATACCACTCGATGTACTCGAGGAGCAGCACCGCTCCACTGATCCGCTACAGAAAACCTTCGCGGCACTCATGATCGGTTATGCGAAGGGCGATGCAATTCCCGGCAGCGCCGAAACAGCAAAAAGTTACGGGATCACGCTGCACTCCGTCTCCGAATACGCGACGAGTATGCCTAAGGCCGCAGCCGTCTGAGCTGAAAGAATATTCTGCTGCGTCCTGCGCTATCTTAGCTAGGGAAGATCCCGTCGAAATTGCATATCGTCGTGTCCTCATCCGCTGATGTCAGAGACGCACCGGAACGATCACAAAGGAGTGCCTGCATTCCCGCGGACCGCGCCGCTTCAATCTCCTTCACGGCATCGGAAATGAATAAGAATTTGTGCGGAGTGCGCCCCGACGACGCGGCGATTTTCTTGTAGCTTTCGCCGTCGGTCTTGACCCCGATGCGGGTATCGAAGAAGGAAGCGATTTGCGGCGTCAGGTCGCCGGAAATCACCGTTCGAAAAAGAAGCTGCTGCGCCAGCACGCTACCCGAAGAATAGATGCCAATTTCTCGGCCCTGCCTGCGCCAGCGCTCGAACGCTGGCGGAACATCGGGATACACTTCGCCGCGTAATTCTCCATTGCCGAATCCTTCCTGCCAAATCCGACCCTGCAGGGATTTGAGTGCCGTGCACTTGCTGTCCTTGGCCATCAACCATCGTGCGTATCCCACTGCGGAGCGTCGGCGTTCGTCCTCCGGCTCGTTCACCCACGCGGGAGGTCCGAGTCCCTGGCGCTCATCCATTTGTTGTTGCGCGTGTAAGTCCTGAACCAGCGATTGAGTCTCGGGGTCTCGCGAATGTTCGCCAAGAAAAGATTCCAGCTTCCGGCTGGCATAGGGAAAGAGTGTCTTGTAGACGAAGTCGATGGGCGTCGTCGTGCCTTCGATATCGAGAAGAACCACGCGGACGTGAGTTTCGTCGAAAACGGACACGCGCGTTATTTCGTCGCCGCCTGCGGTGGAATGTACCTGGGACCCCAGCAGACCGGTTCGTAATTTCGATCCACGCCGCTGCTCGTATAGTGCGGCGTCCAACCAGAAATATCCTGAAACAAACGGATCGCGCGGATTCGTCGCTCGCCGCAAAGATCGAACCAGTGCAGCGTGCCGCACGGCACGCGAATCAAATCCCCCGCCTCCACTTCGATCGCTACGACCGGACTATTCTTCGGGTGGATATGGAATAGCCCTCGCCCGGCGATGATGTAGCGGACCTCGTCTTCCTCGTGGCGATGCTCGATGTTAAATCTCGAGAGCATCGCATCCAGTCCCGGTGTATCCGCGTTAACATCGATCACATCGGCGGTGACGTATCCGCCTTTTTTCTTGAGCTGCTCGATCTGCGGGCCGTAGGCGCGCAAAATCTGCTCCGCCGACGCATCCGGCGGCACGTCCGCCGCGAGCTGCCAGCGCTCGTATTCAATCCCGATCCCGGCAAGGTAATCCCGTATCTCGTTGTGTTCGTGCAGCGTCCGATGTTCGTCAGGAATTTGCAGGACAGCCACGGCCGTCTTCTCCCGGTTCGATTTCCGCGCGCGTTACATCGTGCGAGTTGCCGCGCCCGATCGAACCAACACTTCCATCAAAAACTCCAAAATCTCAACATGGCGCTTCGCTTCTTGCAAGCTCGCCCCCCAAGTATAAAGCCCATGTTCGCGCAGAAGAAACCCATGAACGCCGGGGTTTTCGCGCAACGTCGTCGAAACGCGTTGCGCCAGCTCCACCATGTCCTGCGAATTTTCCAAAATCGGCAGCCACTCGCGATGCTTGTGCGTCCGAACTCCTTCCAGTCCCTTCAGCATTTCAAATCCTTCCAGCCCAATGCCTCCCTGCGAAGCGTGCGTCCCCGAAAGCACGGTGCTCCAAACCGAATGCGTGTGCAACACCGCACCCGCGTGCAAGCAGCGCACCACCGCAAAATGAAGCAGCGCCTCGGCAGACGGCCGCCCATCTCCGCGAACGACCTTGCCTGCAACATCCATCTCCAGGAAGTGCGCAGGTGTCAGGCTCCCTTTGTCCAGGCCGGTGGAGGTGATCGCCAAACGTAACGGCTCCCTTGAAACAACCGCACTGAAGTTACCGCTCGTCCCCAAGACCCATCCCCGCGCGTAAAAGCTTCGCCCTATCTCGGCCAAATCTGCCGAGGCCTTCGAAAAGCTCGGGCTACGCGGTTTCACCTCCCGCGCATCTTCTTTATCCGGCCCGCGCTTGCGCGAAGTTTTCGATTTTTTCATGGCAGCCGCCCACCGAGGCCTGGCGCAAACCCACAGTGTTCCATATTGCCAGCGGCTTGAACAGAATCAACCGTCCACCGCGATCCGGATCGAGGCGGTTCAGCGCGCCCTCTGCTCGAATATCCAAAGCGCCAACGTTTTTTCTGACGCGCGGCTCAGAAATCAGCGCTTCAGCGGAGTAGCCGGATCGCGCTTGGAGATTTCCAGCGCGACACTGCGCACTTCCTCGTGCACGAGTCCGTTCGTCGCGAGGATCACGGGCCCGCCCAGTTGATAAGGCTGGCCGGCAAAGTCGCTGACTTTTCCGCCCGCTTCTTCGACGAGCAGCACACCCGCAGCGGTGTCCCATTTGTTCAGGCCAAACTCCCAAAAGCCCTCGAATCGCCCGGCAGCCACGCAAGCAAGATCGAGCGCGGCCGAGCCGTCGCGGCGAACGCCGTGCGAACGCAGCGTAAAATCCCAATAGTAGTGAATGTTCGGGCTCGCGACCCGCTTGCGCACCGGAAAGCCCGTGCAGAGCAAACTCGTGGCTAGCGTCTCCACTTTGGAGACGTGAATCGGCTTGCCGTTCAACGTAGCGCCTTCCCCGCGCGCGGCGGCGAAAAGCTCGTTGTAGAAAGGATTGAAGACCACGCCCGCCAGCAGCGTGTCCCCTTGCACGAGTCCCAGGGAAACGCAAAAGCAAGGATAGCCGTGCGCGAAATTCGTGGTCCCGTCGAGCGGATCGACGTGCCACCGAAATTCAGAATTGCCTTCGTGCCCGGTGCCTTCCTCCGCGGCGATGGCATGATCCGGAAAATATTTCGTCAACCGCTCGACAATCAGCCGCTCCGAGCGTTTGTCCGCCTGGGTGACGAGATCCGCTTCGCCTTTATAGGCAATCTGCGGCGGCCGGTCGAACTCCTCGCAGAGAATCTTTCCGGCTTCCTGAGCAATTTCGATGGCTACTTCGAGATAGTTTTTCGTCATCGGCCGGCTCACTTGCCCTGGATCGAGAGCAGTTCGACCTCAAAAATAAGGGTGGCGTTCGGCCCGATGCCGGAACCTCCGCCGCGCTGCCCATAGGCCAGCTCCGCTGGAATAAAAAGCTGCCACTTCGATCCCACGGGCATGAGTTGCAGGGCTTCCGTCCAGCCATGGATCACTTGACCTACCTCGAAGGTCGCCGGCTGCCCGCGCTTGTAAGAGCTGTCAAATTCGGTGTTGTCCAGCAGCGTGCCTTTGTAGTTGCAGACGACGGAGTCAGTCGCCGACGGCTTCGGCCCCGTACCTTCCTTCAAAATCTTATATTGCAGACCGCTCGGCAGCGTGACGATATCGTCTTTTGTTTTGTTGGCGGTCAGAAAGGCTTCGCCTTCTTTTTTGTTGGTCTCCCCAACCTGGAGCATCTTCTCTTCCTGATCTTTATTTCTTACTTCCTGCTTCTTGCGCAACTCGCTTTGGAGCGCGACCATCGCGCCTTTCATTTCCTCGTCGGTCAAAAGCGTCTTCCCGCCACCCAGCCCGTCTCTTAAGCCCCGCGCCAGGATGTTCGGATCAACATCCACGGAATCCTTGTGCAGGCCTCTGCCGATATTCAACCCGATGGCGTAGCTGGCCTTGTCTTTCTGGGTCTTCAGCGCCAGGACGGTCGGGCTTTTCGCCGTAGTTCCCTGCCGTGGCTTCGCCGCCGCGGGAGTCTGCGGCGTCTTCGCGCCCGCCGCAGGCTGAGCCTTTGCCGCCGGAGCCGGTGCCTGCTGAGGATTCGCCGCTGGACTCTGCTGTGCCCGGGCATTGCCGAGCAGCAGGAAGCCCGCTGCCAATAAGGTTACCGCCGCAATGGATGGTTTTGTCATAGGGTCATTCTCGCACGGGTCGGCGACTCGACAAACCCAGCGAAGGGAGCGAGTGACTGGTGACTCGTGACCAGTGACTGGTAAGGAGGAAGATTTGCGTGCCGTAGTACCCTCCCCCCCGGCTTTTTTGTAAGAGTGTGATTCGAGGGGACTTTAAAACCCATGATTTTGTAAGAGTGGATTCTAAAGGACTTACAGGCGCATTCTTCGTAAGAGTGAGCTTCAAAGGACTTAGCAAATTCGCGATTGATTTCAAAGGTGTTATTTGCTGCAAATTGGGGCAATTCAGTGCCTTCCTCGTAAGAGTGAGGTCTAAAGGACTTAGCAAATTAGCAATTGATTCTAAAGGCTTTACTGGGCGGGAATCGGCGCAAATAGGCGGATTTTCCGTAAGAGTGGAATCTAAAGGAGTTAGCGGCGAGTGGTCGTCCGGGGGCAGGGCAAGCAGGCGAGGATCTGATTCAGTGTACATGAGAAAGGATAGCATAAAATAGTCTGTTTGTCAATTACTTTATTTGACATCATTCGAATGGAACGGGAAGGTGTTGAAAAGGCTGGGGATTGCGGTATTGATGGGAGTTCAAGGGGTGGGATCTGGGGCGGGGAGAGCGGAAAATCGTGAGAAAAAAAGGACGCGGGAAAAAGGAAGATGGAGGAGAAGCCAAAAGCTCCCCACACTAAACCCGCGGGGCATCCTAATCTTGCCGAGCCGCGGCGTACGGGCGACCCGCTTTTGAGTGACCGAAGGTTCTTCTCACACTTCTCGCGTGACCTCGCCAAGAAGTTGACCAATTTCGTAGTCGACGGAGGGAGTCGTGATGTACCTAGCCAGACGTTCGCTGTCACCTTTATCTTTAGAGAAGCTGACGCCAAAGCGTTTGACAACACGTTCCAAAAGAAGGGTGCCCGGAACGTCTTCTAGAGCGCGTGTTGGCCAAGTTCGGTCAATTTCGCTAGCGATTGATAACCGATCGCTTTCGATGTGATTCAGCCTCTCGGTCAACGCTTCTATCGAACGATGAATTCTCTCTTCGATCGTCCCCGTATTCACTCGCGTCTGGAGAAAAACTGGTGTCAGAAGTCGCCTTTCTAAACGTAGTCGCACAACCTCATCTCTGAGCGCCATCGCTTCCTCAGTTAGAGCTCGTTCCACTTCCTCCCGATTAGGCTTCGGGCCGTTTATGCCGCCCCCTTTTTGTTTCTCCTCCACAAATAACGTGATGGCGCGGCTATCCAGCAGATAATTCTCCAACTCTCTCTTTGTAAATACTTTCAGCTTCGCCCGTCCGCCAAGGCGCTCCACCATTCGAGCTATTTCGACATCGGTATTCTCGTCTCGATCAGTCACGAACCACATCTCAATCCTTCGCCGTGAGAGTAGTTCCAGTGTCGATTCTGCTGCGAAGTAGGCAAAGTTGCGAGCGCCCGCCATGTAGACGAAACCGACATTGGACTTCGCCAAATCAATCTGCAACTTCTTGGCCATTTCGCGAAGCACGCTCTCGTCCGAAGGGCCCTCGACAAAAATAAGTTTGTCGAACATGAACACAGTACTGAGCCGAAGCCCCAGTTCCGCCGGAATCCTCATCGCGCCCTCCTCTGCCTCCACTGTTTGACATATGCTCTGGCTACGAGGCCCGCGAGAGACCAGAAATACACTTTGAAACGAAACTGAATCAACGAAATCAGTTGAATGGGTTGTGACGAACATCTGAATACTCTCACTTTTTTCTCTCAAGTAACCCGCCAGCACGCGAGATAGCCCAGGGTGTAGATGAACCTCCGGTTCCTCGATCAAGACGATTTTCGGATTCTTTAGTTCGAGGTCGAGTATGATGCGTAAGGCCTCGCGGATACCCGCACCGTTGGCCTCAATTAAGAAATTATCAACATCCATCTCGGCGGCGGCGCGTGGGCCCCCTTCCTCAGCCTCAAAAGCGTCAATCTTTACTCCAAGCAGCGATTTAACCGTTTGTTGTATTGTTTCCAATCTGCCCGGTCCTCCGCGACGGGTCTTTAACCGAAGCAGGGTTCATGCCTCTTCACGTCCTATTTCTTCTTTGCGCTCTTTGATATGGAGAAAGGGAACGGCTCCGAACTGCCCGATAAGCCATTCCGCGTACGCCGGCGAGCTTTTTGAATCTCCGGCAAATGCTGATAATGTTCCTTCTGTCTCACGTTTCTCTACGGCTTGGATCTTGTCGAGTATCTCCGCAATCTGCTGATTAACCGCGCTCTCAATCTCCTCTTTTGAAGTGGCCGAGGCGACCCGCTGCCCCAAAAGCCGAACGACCTCAGGCCTTAGTCGGCCTGACGTGTATTGAGGTAAAAGCGCTGCACGTCTTTCCTTGGGTTGCTGCAGAATGAAGTCGGGAGGTAGCAGATGCCCGGAAAGAAATTCCCGGAGACCCTCGATGTCGGACTCTAGAGCGCGGGCTGACATGAGATTCCCATAAAGTTCCAGTCCTACAGGTTTCGTCACAGAGAGAAGCCGAATACCGTCTGTGGCTATGTCTTCGCCTTTCGAAGTGAGTTTTCCGACAGACATTTGCTCAATGAACAGAAAACCACCCAAGTCATCATCGAGTACTGCCGCCAGAATAAACGCGAACGTGTCATGCATCTTGATTTGTTCGATAGATCGTTCAAGGTGGGGCGCTTCCTTTGTCAGCCGTGCCCGAAGGCCGTCATTTATGTCTGCCGGGAGATCAAACTCAACACCGACGCGCAAAGGCGCCTTCTCGTTACCATCAATGAATTCCCCTTTGGGGCGGCGAGCAACGGGCCAACCTCCCGCTACGCGACCTTGTTTCAAGTGCAGAAGGACCAATTCAATTGCCGCCAGAACATTCGATTTCCCGGCATTATTCTTTCCAATCAGGATGTTCAACGCTCCGCATTTGTCGAGACCTGAGGCCGCGATGCTGCGGAAGCCGCGAATTTGTACAGATCGAATGCCCACGGTTGAGCCTCCTCAACTTGTCGATAATGACCGCGAATATGAAATTCAAATACAGATGTGATGGTCTAAATATAGATTCTATCACGTACTCATAACTGTGCCGTACCGTGCCACCTGATAAATAACTTCTTTTTATTCCTCGCCTCTGCTGAGGGATGATCGCCGAATGCAAATCCGATTCTTGGGTCCGCTTCTGGCGGTCTTGTTGGCATTCGCGCTGACGGCAAACGCGAAGTGCCCGGTGACTTTTGTTGAAGTTCGCGGCAGCGTGACGGGTAAATTGCTGTCCGAAACGAAACGTTATTGACGCACGGAGCGCGGGTAGTGGCGGGCGGGATTAAGCCATGGTCCCTCCACTGTGGGCCGCATAATTCGGCGGCCCTTCGGTCGGGATGACAGGGAGTGGGGGAGCGAACGGGAATAGAGATTCATCGCTGCCGAATTCGCAGCGATGGCGCAGAGTCATCGCGCAAACTACGCGCGATGGGCCAGCGGTTCCTCGACTGCGCAGGCCGACCCGTCGCGGGAGCGACGGGGAAGAAAAAGCATCGGCCTGCTCCGTTCGGAATAACAAAAACAGATAAGGCGAAAAACGAAGATGGCGAGGTGAACCGACCTGGGAACGCCATTCTCCGGAATGGCGTTTCGGGGGCCGCCAATCGGGAGATTGGCGCTCCCGGGTGGCGCCGCCGCTGCTGCAAAAAGCGAAGACCCACGTGTAACGGCGACACGTGGGGCACCCGCAAGAAAAAGTCAAAACCCGCACCCTTGAAAAAACCACAAGGGTGCGGCACCCAAATCCGTCCGAGCGGTTAACGTCTGCGCCAGTCGTCACGCCGGAGCGTCCCAGCGCACTAAAGTACGGCAACCGGCGTGATGATGTATACTATACATCATGAAGCGGACACAGCTGTATCTGAACGAGAACATCTGGAAGGCGCTGCATATCGAGGCGCGGCAGCAAGGCACGTCCATTTCCGAACTGGTGCGCCGGGCGGTCCGAGAAAAGTACGGGAGTTCGCCCGCGGGCCGCAAACAGGCCATGCAGGCGCTGGTGGGCATGTGGAAGGACCGGGAGGATTTGCCGGACTCTGAGGCTTACGTACGGCGGCTTCGGAAGGGGAAACGGCTGCAGAGAATTTCGTCTTGAAGGCCGTTCTGATTGACTCGGATATCCTGATCGAGGTTTCGCGGGCGCGGGACACCGCCATCCTGGACCGCTTGGAGCAGTTGAGCCGGTGCGAGACCGCGCTGATGTGCTCGCCGGTGACGGTGGCAGAACTGTGGCATGGCGCGCGGCCCCAGGAACATAGAACTCTTAGCGCGCTGTTCGAGGTGGTCCACTGCGTCCCGATCGACACGCCGATTGGGCAGCGTGCGGGAGAGTATCTGAGACAGTACGCGAAGAGCCACCACGTGGAATTGGGAGACGCGCTGATCGCAGCAACAGCGTCCCTCCACGATTTAGAGCTCTGGACGCGTAACCGGCGGCACTACCCGATGAAAGACGTGGTCTTCTACTGAGGAAACTGTCGTATCGGGATGTCTGCGCCAAGCAACCGACAGTCGCCAAAGAAAGAGAGATTTCTCCCTCCGCGGGCCGACCCGTCGCAGGAGCGACGGGGAAGAAAAAGCATCGGCCTGCTTCGCTCGGAATGACGGCAACTGCTAAGGCAAAAAGGAAAGAAGCAAACTCGCCGCTTTGGCTAAGAGTGGGCGGTAAAACCGATGACCCTGGACATGGCCACGATGCCGAACCAAATCAGGATCGAAAACGCGGCGATGAGCTTTGCACCCGTGGGGGTGGCACCGCGTTCATTCCACTTTCCCGCGCCGCGGTAAGCAGCGGTGTGGAACAGCAGGATGTTGGCACCCGCCAGCAAAACCATAAGCATCTTCACGCGAAAGGCGGTGTTGTTGTACATGGACACGGCCTGCGAAGCGAAGACCAGGAACCCGGTGGTTACCTGTAGTGCGAAGCCTGCTTTGGCCCAAGGCAAAGCCAGCGCGGATATGCGGGATAGGGGCTGGTCGCGCATGCCCCATCCGAGCATGCGCAGGTTGAGGGCCGAGGTCGCGGTGACCAGGATAATGAAACCAAAAATATGCGCGGTGTAGAGCCACGGGTACAAGGACAGCGACTCGCGAATGCCTCGAGCCCACGACAGTGCTTGCAACCATTGACAAAAAGTCAGCATGGCGAGCAACCCCCTGGGAATGGAGCCGAAGGAACCAGCCCGGTTCGCAACAATCAATCTTTATCGCTGATTTCTGGGCTGCGGGCGGTGATGGAGATCACGCAGAACCGTGACCTGGGTCACGTAAATCGCCGGGGATAGCAGGGCGGCTACTTCCGGAGAAGACGGCTGGCGGTGGCCGGACTAAAGTCCGGCCACTACGTAAGCGCCCAAGGGGCGGCGGCACTGCACACTCAGACACCCGAATCGGAGATCGGGTCAGTCCGACCGCAGCGCTTGCATAACGTCGATGCGCGCAGCGCGCACCGCCGGCAGGGCCGAGGCGACGACCGCGGCGGCCAGCAGCACCACGGCCGAGCCGATCACCGGTCCGGCACCCGGCATCTGCACGTTCTGGAAATAACTGCCCGCCAGCCGCGCGAGCACGTACCCGCCCGCCGCGCCGGCCACCACGCCCGCCGCCGCCATCACCGCGCCTTCGACGATAACACCCGCCAGGAGATGCCGCGGCTGCGATCCCACCGCCAGCCGGATGCCGAACTCGCGGGTCCGCGCACTCACCGAGAACGCCAGCACGCCCGCGACGCCGACCACCGCAATCGCCAGTGCCACGGTCGCAAAGCCGCCGAACACCAGCGTGTTCAAGCGATCCGGCGTGAGCACCTCTGCGCGGATGTCTTCGAGCGTGGCGGCGTGCTCGACGGGCTGG
>JBGOVR010000207.1:0-6538 GCA_041478205.1 Candidatus Acidiferrum sp. | reverse complement strand
GACCTGGAACGTGGTCACTCGGGATGTCCTCTTCGGGTTGATCGCTACAATTCAATCTCCCATGCGCTTCACAAAATTCGCAGGCTTCGATGCCAACGGCGACATCTTTGGCAACAACGACCGCGTGGGCATCGAGCCACGTAACACATTCATTGGCGACAACTTCCGTTCCGTGGATTTCCGGGTCGCGCGCACGATCGCGCTCCATGAGAAAAGAAGCGTGGAATTGATCGCGGAAGCCTTCAATCTTTTCAACACCTCGAACATCCGATTCTTCAATACCGTTTATGGCGCGTCGGACTTTTGCACCACCGACCCGGCGGCATTCGGCTGCTCGGCGCAATCTTTCAAGGAAGGGTCGCCCAACCCGCTCTATGGATCGCCCCGCGCGGTCTTCAATCCGCGGCAGGTTCAGTTGGCGGTGAAGTTTAATTTCTAGCGGCGATGCGGCGGCTTCGCGCGAAGTAGCGCAACCGCTTGACGTGCAAATTATTCTTTTTCGGTTATTCAGCGGCTAGCGAGGAATTTCCGGACACAATCCCGGTAGGACGACGGAGTGTCGAAGTCTTGATAGATGGCGCTCGTCCGCACTCGTAGCACCAGATTGCGCATCGGATCGCGGTAGACGATCTCACGGGCCGTCTTCGATGAGAAAAATTCGCCCCTCAACGCAGCGGAGACGATGATGGGGTGCCCCAGACGATTATTGTGCCGAGGCATCACGATTTGTTCCGCCTTGCGCCGCCTGTAAAACGCGCGAACCAGGCCATTGACCGTAGCTCTTCGCAAAAGCGGATGGTCCACCGGATAAACCATAAATGCGCTATTCGAAGGAATATGATCCAGCGCGCAAAGAAGCGAGCTCTGCTGTCCTTCGCGCCAGCGAGAATTGATTATCACCCGCACCCCATCGGGAACGGCATGTCGAATCTTTCCGCTATCGCACCCCAGGACCACGATCGTCCGGCCGATTCCATGACAGTTTTCCACCGCAAGTTGCAACGCCGTTTTGTAACCGAATCGTGCGAGAGCCTTTGGAAAACCAACATGTTTGGAACTGCCCGCGGCTAGGATAATGGGAACGATTTCTTCGTGATTTGTGCTCAAGGCTGCGGCAGGATAAACTACGCAACGCCGAAACACCAGACCTCATGGGTGTTTGCGGTGGGAAGAAACATTTGTTTCGCCTTGCGGCACTGGCGGATTCGCACTAGAATGCGCCGGCCGTCGCGACGTATGTTTGCTTCGGACATGAATCGCCGTCCGGCTTCTTTCCATCAGGCTGTCAGGAACTACTGTGTACTCTCAGGCTTTCTCCTATCACCGTGCCGCTTCCCTTGCGCAAGCGGCGAAGCTTTTGCGTGAGCTTGGTGACGAGGCCCGGCTGATTGCCGGCGGCCAGAGCCTGATTCCGCTCATGAAAATGCGCTTGGCGCGCCCGAGCGCGCTCGTCGACATCAACTTCATTCCCGATCTGAGTGAAATCCGTACCTACAACGGCGAGCTGCGAATGGGCGCCTTGGCCCGCCATACCGACATCGAGAATTCTGAAGCCGCAGCGGCCATTCCCATCGTGCACGACTGCGCCGCCGGAATCGCGGACGTGCAGGTCCGCAATCAGGGCACGATTGGCGGATCGTTAGCGGAAGCGGATCCCAGCGGCGATTGGGGTGCCGTGCTGTTCACCCTCGAAACTTCTGTACGCTGCTTCGGCCCTTCCGGCGAACGTACGCTACACCTTGAAGATTTCATCAAGGATGCCTACACCACGGTGCTGGGTCACGACGAATTGGTGCGCGAAATAATCGTCAAGAAGCCGCCGAAGAACAGTGGCGGAGCATACGTGGCATTCAAGAGAAGCGCGCCGGTGTATGCAACCGCGAGCGCGGCGGTTCAGCTCACCTTTGACAGCAAGGATGTTTGCAAGGACGCCCGCATCGTATTGGGCTGCGTGGGACTGACCGCCATTCGCGCAAAGAGAGCGGAAGCGGAGCTGTTCGGCAAGAAACTCGACGATAAGACCGTCCAACGCGTCGCCGATGCGGCGCGGGAAGCTGCCGAGCCGCAGAGCGACATGCGCGGTTCGGCGGATTACAAGCGGGTGTTGGTCGCTGCGTTGGTCAAGCGCGCCCTCGGAATCGCTGTGCGCCGCGCCCGCGGTGAGCGCGTGGAGGCAGGACACGAATATGTCGGGCGTTGAAAAAACACTGGTTCGCATTCGCGTGAACGGCCAATTGCGGGAAGCGGTCGTCGAGCCTCGCACGCTGCTCGTGGAATTTCTGCGCGACCAACTGAACCTCACCGGCACGCACATTGGATGTGACACCACCTACTGCGGCGCCTGCACGGTACTCCTCAACGGCAGGACGGTGAAATCCTGCACCCTGTTTGCGCCCATGGCGGACGGAGGAGAGATCACCACGGTCGAGGGTCTCTCGACGGACGGCGCGCTGCATCCGGTGCAGAATGCGTTTGCGGAGTGCCACGGCTTGCAGTGCGGCTACTGCACTCCGGGACTTCTTCTTTCAACGTTGCACCTGCTGACGAAGACACCAAAACCAAGCGACAAACAAATCCGCAAGGCGATCGCTGGCAATACCTGCAGGTGTACCGGCTATCAGAACATACTCAAGGCGATCAGGATGGCTGCCTCCGAAATGGAGAAGCGCTAGACCATGGAGATTAAGTTTGGCGGCGATTTCACGGTCAAGAAGACAACCGAAGAGGTTTACGATTTCCTCGTGGACCCCAACCGTTTTTGCCCGTTGCTGCCGGATTACCAGAGCATGGAAATACTGGACGCTACGAATTTCCTGGTGAAGCTAAGTGTTGGCATCTCGCATATCCGGGGTACCGCCGCTGTGAAGATGTCGCTGGTGGAAACGGACCGGCCCACGCGCGCTGTCTATGAAGGGAAGGGCGACGTGCCTGGTGGCGCGGCCACTCTCCGCGCGGGCTTTGATCTCGCGATCTTGCCGGATGGGGAAACGAAGGTAACTTGGCTCGGCCGATCGAACGTCGTTGGTCGAATTGCTTCGCTGGCTGGCGGGATGCTCGAACCGCTCGCAAAAAGAAACGTGCAGAAATTGATCGACGGCTTGCAGAAAGCATTGGGATAGAGCGGATCGACCATGACGAGAACGATATCCAAAAGACCGAAAAGAACGAAGCCGAAGCCCAAGGTTTCCGCAATCGCGAGTGCCGCTCCCAAATGGGTCGGCCAGCCCATTCGCCGGAAAGAAGAAGACCGCCTTGTAAGAGGCAAAGGCATCTTCGTCGACGACCAGAAACTCACGGGCATGCTGCACATCCGCTTTGTGCGTTCTTCTTACGGCCACGCCAAAATCACTCGCGTGGACGTCTCGAAGGCCGCCGCTCTGCCCGGAGTCGTCTGCACGCTCACGGGTTTAGAAATAAAAGGCATGGTGCAGCCGTTCATCGAAATTGGACCTGACGTCGGGCAGAAAATAGCGGATTATCCGATGGCCGTAGACAAGGTTGTGTATCAGGGCGAACCCGTTGCCGCCGTTGTCGCCGAAACGCGCATGATTGCCGAGGATGCGGCGGAGCTAGTGGAAGTGGAATACGATCCGCTTCCGCCGGTGATGACCGCCGAAGACGCATTGAAAGACGAAAGTCTGCTCCATCCGCAGATGGGCACGAACCGCAACTGGCACGGCCTCTTCGAATACGGCGACGTTGAGAAGGCTTTCAAACAAGCCGCACACGTCGTGCACATCGGTCGCCTGCATTTCCACAGGTTTTCCAGCACGCCGCTCGAAAACAACGCCATGATCGCTGTTTGGGATTCGCGGTCGGAGCGCATCGAGTTTTGGTCCAACAATTCGTTTCCGTCGTTCGCTGCTCAATTCTTGTCTCCGGCACTCGGTGTTCGTATCGATCAGATCTTGATGAAGAGCTTCGATATCGGCGGCGGTTTCGGGATCAAGATTACGAACTATCCCTACATGGCAGTCTGTGCTCTGGCTTCCCGCAAGGCCGGCGACCGCCCGGTGAAATGGGCCGAGACCCGCACCGAGCATATGCAGGCCAGCGCCCACGGAAACGAACGGACCTACTTCGACACGCGTGTGGCGTTAGACAAGAACGGTGTGATCACGGCCGTCGATTCTCGCCACGTCGACGATTGTGGCGCCTACCCGCGCTACGAACCGCTCGGCTGCGTCATTTGGGCGCAGGTGTTGCCCGGCGCCTATCGCGTCAAGAATGTTCGCATCGACATGAATCAGGTTGTCACCAACAAGTGCCCGGTGGGTCCCAACCGTGGTTACTCGCGGATGCAGCAGCTCTGGTTCATCGAGCGCATTCTGGACATTTGTGGGCACTCCCTTGGGATTCCGTCGGACGAGATGCGGCTCCGCAACTATATCCGCAAGCAGGAAATGCCGTATACGACTCCGAACGGCTGTGTCTATGACTCCGGCGATTACGCGGGTATGCTCGCGCTCGGGAAGAAACTGATCGGGTGGGACGACTGGAAGAAAAAGCAAGCAGCGGCGAAGAAAGAAGGCCGTTGGATGGGCCTGGGAATAGGATCGACGCTCGACTCCGGAACAAACAATTTCGGCCAGGCGCAAATTATCAACGCCGGTGCGCCATTTTCGGGTCAATCGAAGGCCGCGAACGCCAAGTTGGATATCTACGGCGAAGTAGTCGTTACTTTGGGTTCCGTCCCGCAGGGTCAAGGTCACGAAACGACGGCGTCGCAAGTCGTCGCCGACGTCTTGGGCATTTCTCCCGATCTTGTGAAAGTAAAGCCGGGATTCGATACCGAGCAAAACGTCTATACCGGCCACACCGGAACGTACGCCAGCCAGTTCGCGGTAACGGGTCTCTCTGCGATTCATGGCGCGGCAGTCAAGCTCCACGATGAAATGAGCCGCCTGGCGGCATGGGCGCTGAAGGCCAAGCGAAAGGATCTTGAATTCGGTATCGGCGCCCAGGGACCCGAAGTCCGCGACAAACGAACAAAGAAATCAATTAACTACTGGGCTCTCGCCAACCTGGTGAACGTAAACAACGCGGGCATGCCTGAGGAACTGTGGGACGTCACACTCAACTGCCGCCACGTCTACCATGCGCCGTTTCAACTGCCGGACATCAAGCGCAAATACGGCAACTTGACGCTCACCTACGCGGCTCAGATCCATATCGCCGTGGTGGAAATCGATCGCGAGACTTTCCAGCCGAAAATTCTGGCCTACGCTTGCGTCGACGATTGCGGCTGCGCCATCAATCCCCGCATCGTCGAAGGACAAGTGCATGGCTGCACCGCCCACGGCATCGGCGCAGCCTTGATGGAGAATTGCGCCTACGACTCCGATGGCAACCTGCTGGCCTCGACGTTCAGCGATTACACGCCAATCACCGCGATGAATATGCCGGACCTGCTTTACGGACACACGGAATCGCCATCGCCCTTTTCTTACAATGGTGCGAAAGGAATGGGGGAAGGCGGCGCCGCGCCGGTTCACACCATGTGCGCGGCGCTGCAGGATGCGCTCTATTCAAACGGAGTTATCATCGATGATTCGCACAATACAGGTGATTCGATTTTCCATGCGCTGCGGCGGGCGAGCGCTGGTGAAATGGCCGGCATGGTTCGCATCACACATCAGCGCGCAGCCCGATAGATGAAGCGTGTTTGCATCGTCGCTTGCGGATCGATTGGCAGCCTTTACGCCGCGCATCTGGCGAAGGTGTGCGACGTCTGGGCTTACGTGCGGCGGCCCGAGCACGCGCGCGCACTCAACGAAACCGGTCTCCGCGTCTCCGGCTCGCACAATTTTCATGTGAACCTCCGTGCCTCGCACAATCCTGCGGAAATGCCCGAGTTCGATCTCGGCATCGTCTCCTGCAAAGCCACCCAAACAGCCGAGGCGCTAGGCCCGGTCGCGCATCTTTTCCAACACGGCGCCGTTCTCTGCGCTCAGAACGGTCTGGGCAGTGAAGAGATTGTCGCCGGGCTTGCGAAGACGTTCGTGATTCGCGCCGCAACCTTCATGAGTGGTACCCGGCATAGCGATACGCACGTGCAGTACGAGCTCGACACCCCCACGTGGATGGGACCCTTCGAACCGACGAAGACTCCATTTTCCGTCGTGAAAGAGCTCGCGGATCTGATCTGCGCTGGCGGGCTAAAGGCTGTGGCTCTCGAAGACGCACGGCCCGCCCAGTGGTCGAAGTTAATCTTCAATTCCTCGGTGAATTCCGTGTCCGCGCTTACCGAGTTGGTTCACGGTCATCATTTCGTGGAGGAGGAAAAATTCGGAGACCTCGGGCACCTGCTGCGAAGCTTGATCGAAGAGGGAAAACAAGTCGCTGCCGGCCTCGGCATCGCGTTGTACGAAGACCCGTGGGAAATGAACAAGATCGGCGCAAAGACAGACCATCCGCCCTCGATGCTCTACGACATCCGCCACAAGTTGAAAACCGAAATCGATTTTCTCGGAGGCGCAATCGCCCGTGAGGCGCATCGCGCGGGAATACCGGCGCCGCTGCATACCGCGCTCTACCG
>JBGOVR010000240.1:0-4405 GCA_041478205.1 Candidatus Acidiferrum sp. | reverse complement strand
TGATGCGCTGGGTCAAAGTCGAAGACGTTGGCGATACGTCGTTCCTCCTCGAGGAGCAGGTGGACAAGTTCCGCTTCCGCGAAGAGAACGATCGCATCATTGCCGACGGTGGCCGCCCGGCTACAGGCCGCCCGCTGCTCCTTGGCATCACCAAGGCCTCGCTCTCAACCGACTCGTTCATCTCCGCCGCCAGCTTCCAGGAGACCACGCGCGTCCTCACGGAAGCCGCGGTTGCCGGCAAGGTGGACTATCTGCGCGGTCTCAAGGAAAACGTCATCATGGGCCGGCTCATCCCCGCCGGAACGGGCCTCGAGCACTACCGCAGCATTCAGTTGCTGACGGAGATGCCGATTCCCTCTTCTATCGAGGAGATTCCCGAAGCCGCCGAGCTCACCGCCGAAGAAGCCGCGGCGCTGGACTTCCTGCAGAAGGACACCGAAGCCGACGCCGCTACCGAAGGCTGAACCAACTCATCTGGCGGGATTTGCCGCCAAGGAAAGAATCAAAGGCGTCCCCGGGCATGGCTCGAGGACGCCTTTGTACTTTGTATGCAATTCGTACAGGTATCCTTCGGACACCTCCGGCAATCCCTCTCTTGCCCGCCGATTGGTGTCGTTCCTACAATAGTGAACTATTGAAGTCGGCTAGCCGTGGCTCGGAACGCCGGGTCTTGCGAATCTCCATGTCAGAAAACAAGAAACGTGCCCCGGGTGCAGCCAACGACCCCTCTTCGAGCGGTCAGAGCCGTTCTACGGTTTCCGATCGTCTCGAGCACTTCGAAAGGCGTCAGAGTGAGCTCTGGCGGCTCACCTTTTTCTTGCTCCTCGTTGTCTCCGTCGTATTCGCTGCAATTTCCTGGAACACTTTTCGGTCTCTCGCGCACCGCTTTGAGGCTCTCCCCATCGGTCTGGTCATTCTCGTAACTCTCTTTGGTTTGTATGCATGGAAGCGGACCCAGGAAATCTCGGAGCTGCGTGGCCTGGTCCGTGGTCTTGAGCACCGCGATACTGCGGTTCCCAGCGATATGCAGCTCGGCCAACTCTACAATGTGATCGCCCGCTCGCAACAGGGCTACCGCGACCTGATCGACTCTTTTGACGACGTTCTAGTGGCCCTCACGCTCACCGGCGAAATTCGTGCCGTCAATCGAAGTTTCGCCGATCTGGTGGGCTTATCCTTCCAGCAGATCATCGGCAGGCCGTTGAGCGATTTCCTCGAGGAGGGTACGGGTGACGGTCAGAACCTCGTAAGCCGCGCGATGCCGCGATTTCTCGAGCGCCGCCACTGGACCGGCGTCGTCCAGGTTCGCCTCAAGAACCAGAACACCGTCTGTTATTTTGACTGCGTCGCACATGCCATGCTCCGCGACGACCAAGTGCATGGCGTCACCGTTCTCGCGCGAGACGTCACCGCTCTGCGCAGGAACGAAGCGCGCTTCACCGAGCTCTTCGAGACCCTTCAGGAAGGCATTTACATCGTCACTCCGGACGATGCCATCCTGGATGCCAACCCCGCGCTTGTTCGCATGCTGGGGTACGACTCCAAGGAAGAACTCCTGGCGCATACCCTCGCGGACATCCTGCCGGACGCGGCACAGCGCCGTCTCCTGCGCCAGGAAGTCGACAACCAACCCATGCTGCAGGGTCGGGAAATCACGCTCATGCGAAAAGACGGCAACGCGATTGTTTGTTTGAATACCGCCGCGGTTGTGCGGGACTCTACCGGCCGGGTTCTTCGCTATCACGGCGCGCTGATGGACATCACGGAACGCCGCGAAATGGAGCGACGGCTCTATCAGCAGCAGGAATTTGCCCGCCGCCTGGTGGACAGCTTCCCGGACCTCATTCTTGTACTCGACGCCGAAGGCCACTACACCTTCACCAGCCCGCGAATCAAAGATATCCTCGGCTACGATGCCGAAGAATATGACACGCAAGAGCTTGGAGAGCGTACTCATCCGGAAGACCGCCCCGCGCTCCAGGCGCTTTTCGGTGAAGTCGCTGCGGGCCTCCAGTCCTTTGCTTCTCTCGAGATCCGCGTGCGCCACAAGCTCGGCGAATGGCGCCGCATCCGTTGCCACTTCAGCCCGCTTTTCAAGGAGACTGGCAAGGTTGACGGCGTGATCATCTCGGGCCGCGACGTGACCGAGCTAAAGCGCCTGGAAGAGCAGCTCATCCAGGCCGAAAAACTCGCGGCCATGGGCCAGATGCTCGCCGGCGTGGCCCATGAGCTCAACAATCCCCTCACCGCGATCCTTGGCGTCACCGAGCTTCTCCGCGAGCGCCCCGGCCTCGAAGACACCACCAAGCGCCAGCTCGACCTCACGCACCGCCAAGCGCGCCGCGCCGCGCGCATTGTCCAGAATCTTCTAGAGTTCTCGCGGCCCGCCGCGCCACAGAAAAATCCTCTCGACGTCAACAGCCTTATCGAACGCACGCTGCAATTGCACGAGCACTCGCTCCGCCGCAACAGCGTCGAAGTTGACTTCCAGCCTCAAAACGGCCTGCCCGCGGTCATCGGCGATGCCAATCAACTCATCCAGGTCTTCCTCAATCTCATCAGCAATGCCGAGCACGCTATCCGCGAAGTCCGTGAAACCGGGCGCATCCAGATCCGCATCGCACGCGTCGGTAGCCACATCTCCATCACCGTTCAGGACGACGGCGTCGGCATTGTCCCAGAAGCTCTTCCGCGTCTATTTGATCCCTTTTACACCACCAAGCGTCCGGGTGGAGGAACGGGCCTCGGTCTGAGTATCTGCATGTCCATCATCCGCGAGCACGGTGGTTCGATCGACGTCGAAACCCTCCCTGCGGGAGGTTCCGCGTTCAGCGTCTTGCTTCCGGTAGCGGTAGCCTCTGAGCAGCAATCTACGCTTTCCTCCACGGACAAAGGGCTTCCACCCGCTGAAGCGCTTCCGTCTGGCTCCGATCTTCTGAAAGGCCGCTCCATCCTCGTCCTCGACGACGAAGAGAGCATCCGCATGCTTCTCGACGAAGGACTTTCCGCCCAGGGATTGCATGTTGACTGCGCCGCGACTCCCGGCGAGGCCATGGACTTGGTCGGCCGCCGCTCATACGACCTTCTGCTTTGCGACTTGAATCTTTCTCAAGCGGGCGGCGCCACGATAGACGGGCGCGAAGCCGCCCGCCAAATTCTCTCGGCAGCCGGTACCAGCAAACCTGCCGTCATCTTCATGACCGGCGATATGGTCGAAACCGGTGAATCCAAGCCGGGTGACCCTCGTCGCCTGCAAAAACCCTTCCGCATCTCGGAGGTCCTCGCCGTCCTGCGTGAGATTCTGTCCAGCGTCCCCGCCGGAAAAGTGCAGAATTGACATCCTCTGGTATCAAGTTCGCGGGTCGGTCCATTGGCGACAACTCTCTGTGTTCGCCAGTCTGTTGCTGTTACCCGTCCGGTTAGATAATTAGCGTAGAACCCTTTACCCTTGGCTCACACCTGTACTTCCCCATTGAGGTTCTTCTAGCCGCTCGTAAGACACTGGAATCATAGTCGCCGAGGGCGAACGATGAGCAAACCCCTTCCTTGGAGTGGGCGTATAGCCCTGCTCCTACTGTTGCCTGCTGCCTTGCTGCCGCTGCTTTTCGCAGGGCAACGATCGTCCACACCCGTTCGTCCGGCTCAAATTCATGCCAGCAGGTTCCACGACTGGACCACGCATCATGTGTTGTATCCGCACGTTGGCACGTTGAGGGCGCTGGAGGCAGCGCGGAGTGACCCAAGAGCAATGTTCCGCTGGCGAGAAATCGAGCAACAAATGCGCCCTGTCGGGGAATTTCGCGTCCGAGGCCCATGGCCATCACCCCGGCCACCGCGTCCGCGCCAGCTCCCGAGTGGAATCCACCGGGACTGGAGCATTAACCTGGGCGCCGCAGGTACCGCGCCGGCGATGTACCCCGCCAAGTTTACCTTCGACACCAACGCCACGCCGAGCTGCGCCAACGACTTTGTCGTCTTTCCGGTGAACGCTAACGGGAGCGCCGCCCAGCCCAATCTCGTGGCCTTCAACCAACTCTATAGTGGCACCGCGGGCGCCAACGGAATCTGCAATCGCGCGCCGGTAGCAGGCATCGACACCGGAGTAGCGGCTACTGTCTCGTGGTCTTACAACATCCAAGCAATTGCCGGAGGCGCTGCGGTCCCAACTTCCCCGGTGCTTTCTCTGGACGGCAAGAAAGTTGCCTTCGTGGAATCTAAAGCCGGCAGCACCGCCCATTTTCACGTGCTCGCCTGGAAAAACCTGGATGGCCAGGCGGCGAACCTCCAGAACGCGCTCGTCCCAAAGCAGATCACTACTTTTTCCGCAAACGCGCCCGCTGCCGGCACTGGAGCGGCCACCGATTTGGCCTTGGGAGCCGCCAGCGACACGCTCTCTTCTCCGTTC
>JBGOVR010000239.1:0-4456 GCA_041478205.1 Candidatus Acidiferrum sp. | reverse complement strand
CGTGTACCGGCTCTTGAACGCCATGCAGAAGTTCGAGCTCGTCGAGCAGAACCCCGACAACGAAAGGTATCGCCTGGGCCTCAAGCTGCACGACCTCGGCTTGAAAGCCCTGGAATCGCGAACGCTGCAGCGCGAAGCCCACCGCTTTCTCCTGGAGATGTCCCGGCGCTCGCGCGAAACCGTGAGCCTCGCCGTGCCCACGCCAGGCGCCATCATTTGCCTCGATCGCGTGAATTCGCCCCACACGGTGATCAGCATTAGCACCGGAGTGGGCGCGCGTTTCCCCGCACACTGCACCGCCGTTGGAAAAGCCGTCCTCGCCTATCTGTCCCAGGAAGAAATCGGCGCCATCCTCCAGAACAATGGCCTGCAACAATTCACTCCCTCTACGCTTACTCGCGTCGCCGATCTGCAAGAAAACCTCCGTCAGATCCGAGAGCAAGGGTACGCCATCGACAATCAAGAATTGGAACGTGGACTCAGCGGCGTGGCGGCTCCCGTGCGAAACTCCAACGACCGCGTGATCGCCGGAATCGGCATCGCGGGGCCAACGCTGCGTTTTCGTGGCCAAGAACTGCGCGACAAGACCGCCTTAGTCAAGGAAATGGCGCGAAAGCTTTCTGCAAGCCTGGGCCATCACGCGAAATGAAAGGGGAATGACAATGGCGACACAGATTCGAGCGGATCATGTCGGAAGTTTCTTGAGGCCCGCGGATTTACTGGAAGCGAGACGCAATGCAACAAGCGATCCCGCAGGCTTGCGTGCGTTGGAAGACACGCATATTCGCCGCGTCCTCGACAAGCAAAAGGAGCTGGGCTTCCAAGTATTCACCGACGGCGAGCTCCGCCGCCGCAATTTCATGAGCGACTTCACCGATGCCGTGGATGGTTTTGACTTGGGCGACGCTCTCGCGCGCACCTGGAAAGCCGGCGAGGAAAAACAGCAGCCGGTCAGCAGCGTTGCCGGCATCGTGACGCAAAAGCTGCGCCAGGCGCGGCCGCTCACCGGCCATGAATTGCCGTTTCTCAAAGCCAATTGCTCCGGCGCGATAAAAATGACCCTTCCCAGCGCCACGCAGTTCCCAGCCATCTCCTTCAAACGTGGCGTCACCGACTCCATCTATAAAGACCATTCGGCGCTGCTGTGGGCCATCGTCGAAATCATGAAGAGCGACTTGGCCAAGCTCTCGGGCGACGGTGTGAGCTACATTCAGATTGACGCGCCCCGCTACAGCTACTACATGGATCCTAAATGGCGCGAGTGGATCCGCACCGAGATCGGAATGGATCCGGACGCCGCGTTGGAGGAGGCCGTCAAAGCAGACAACGCCTGCTTCCAAGCGGCGCGCCGCCCTGGCCTGACCCTCGCCATCCATCTCTGCCGTGGCAACAATCGCAGCCATTGGTACGCGGAAGGCGGATACGACGCGATCGCGGAGAAATTGTTCGGCACGCTGGAGGTAGATCGCTTCCTGCTGGAATACGACGACGAGCGCTCCGGAACGTTCGAGCCATTGCGGTTCGTCCCCAAAGGCAAAACCGTGGTGCTAGGACTCGTCAGTTCCAAGGTTCCGAGAATGGAAGATCCCGACCAACTGGCGAAACGCATCGAGGAAGCCTCGCGCTACGTTCCCATGGAGAATCTCGCGCTGAGCCCGCAATGTGGCTTCGCTTCGACGGCGGAAGGAAACCTGATCACCGAAGACCGGCAGTGGGCCAAGCTGAAACTCGTAGCGGACACCGCACGCCGCGTCTGGGGCTAGCCGCTCGGCGGGTTTCACTAACGTTTCTTACTTTCTACAAATCGCCACGATTGCAAATCGCTGCAATCGAGGGCGAGCGATCCGCATCCTGTCTCCAGCCACGGATGCTGTGCCCGCATTTTGCGCATCGTTGCCATCTAAAAGATTCAGGCGACATTCGCCCCGCCTCCGCTGTATGCTCACGCCCAGAACGCAGCATCCCAAGTCGAGTGCCCCGAGTCGAGCGCCCTATGTCGAGCGACGTGACCGTACTGAACAAAGCCACCGCGCCAAGTCTCGCCAAATTTCAGACCAGTTGGGGAAGCGAGTTTGCCGCTTTCGAAGGCAATCCAGATTTCGTTCTATCTCTGGCCCGCGGTCTTCGCATCATCGAATCCTTTGACGGCCATTCCGAAGGGCAGTCGGTCGCGGAAATCTCCCGCCACACGGGCCTCTCTCGCGCGGCCGTTCGCCGCGTGCTGATTACCTTGGAACTGCTCGGGTATGTGGAAGCCTCCGGCCGGGTATACCGGCTCAGACATCGCATCTTGCGCCTGGGTCTTTCGTATCTTTCCTCGAGCTCGCTCTTCTCTATCGCGCAGACCACCGTTCAGCGTATTGCCGAAGAAGTGGATGAATCGAGCACGCTATGTGTCCTCGATAATGACGAAGTCTTCTGCGTGGCCGGCGCGGTGAGAAATCGCATCATGAGGCCGGGTTTCACGACCGGAGGGCGGCTGCCCGCCTACTGCACCGCGCTGGGCCGGGTGCTGCTCGGCGCGCTACCCGAGGACCAATTCGTGGACTACGTCGACCGGGTGGAACGCAAGCAGCTCACGCGCAAGACCCTCGTCGCCCGCCGGGAATTCGTTGAAGAGGTGCGTCGCGTCCGGTCCGCGGGCTTTTCCGTCATCGATGACGAGCTGGAGCTCGGTGTGCGCGCTATTGCCGTTCCGATTTTGTCGAGCCAGGGCCGCGTCACCGCGGCGCTGAGTATTGGGACGCAGTCGTCGCGCATTTCCATTCGTGAAATGCAATCTCGCTTTCTTCCCCTGCTCAAAGAGCACGCACGCCTGATCGGCCAATTCGCCTGCTGACGGATTTCTCTGCGTTGTCAGCGTCTCCGCTTTGGATTTCTCCTCGCGCTCCTGCTTGACATTGCCGGGGCGCCATTCAAGAATGCCTCGTTGCCGCCTTATCGAACGGGCGTCCGATTAGCGGACAGCCCGCCTGCCATTTCGAGCATGACCGCGGTCGCAAACGGTTGTTTGCGCCGCAAGGAAGGGAATCATGTTTTCTACTCCTTATATTTCCGGCAAGACGCTGGATATTCCGGCTTCGGCCCTGACCGACGTCATCAATCCCGCGAATCAACGTCCCTTTGCCAAAATTTTCATGGCCCAGGCGGAGCACATGCGCGCGGCCATTGACGCGGCGCACGCCGCCAAAGCCGCGTGGGGCGCCACGCTGGCTTCGGAGCGCGAGAGAATCCTGATGCGCGCCGCCGACGAACTGGAAGCCGCTCGCAGCGAGATGGCGGATCTGCTGATCGACGAAGCCGGCTCCACTTTCGGCAAGGCGCAATTCGAGATCGGTTTCGCGGCCAACCTGGTTCGCTCCATTGCCGGTGAAGCTCGCCGCATTCACGGCGACGTTTTTCCTTCGGATGTTCCGGGGTTGATCTCCATGGCCATTCGCCGGCCGCTCGGTGTGGTGGCGGGCATCTCGCCGTTCAATTTTCCCGTGGTGCTCTCGCTGAAGAAGGTGGCATTCGCGCTGGCCTGCGGAAATACTTTCGTGCTCAAGCCCTCGGAAGAAACTTCGCTGGTCGGGCTCAAGCTTGCCGAGATTTTTGAACGCGCTGGAGTGCCGGCCGGCGTGTTCAACGTGGTTCCCGGTGACGGCAAGACTATGGCGCAAGTGTTGTACGACGACCCGCGCGTGAAGCTGGTGTCGTTCACCGGCTCGACGGCCGTGGGACGCATCATCGCCACCGAATGCGCCAAGCGCGGCAAGCGCGTGGTCCTCGAAATGGGCGGCAAGAGCCCGCTGATCGTTCTCAAAGACGCGGATCTGGACTACGCCGTGGACACCGCGTGCTTCGGCATCTTCATTCACCAGGGCCAGATTTGCATGGCCGGCTCGCGCATCATCGTCGAGGCGCCGATTTACGAGGAGTTCCTCAAGCGCTTCGCCGCCAAAGCGCAGACGCTGAAGGTCGGTGATCCGCGCGACCCGCACACGGTGATCGGGCCGCTGATCCGCTCTTCGCAGTGCCCCATGATCGACAAAAAAATCAAAGATGCCGTTGCCGCGGGCGCCCGCCTGCTCACTGGCGGAAAATACGAAGGAAATTTCTATCACCCGACAGTGGTCGCTGACGTAACGCCGGAAATGGCGGCGTTCCGCGACGAACTGTTTGGACCGGTGGCCGCGGTCAGCAAAGCCAACGATGCCGACCACGCCCTGGCGCTGGCCAATAATTCGGCGTACGGCCTGTCGTCCGCCGTGCTCACCAACAATTTGCAGTTGGCCATGCGCTTCGCCATGGAACTCGAGGCCGGCATGGTGCACCTGAACGGCCCCACCATCCACGACGAAGCCACCGTCCCGTTCGGCGGCGTGAAGGACTCCGGAAGCGGGCGCGAAGGCGGCCGCTGGTCCACCGACGAAATGACCGAAGTGAAGTGGATCACCATCCAAATGGGCCGCCG
>JBGOVR010000249.1:0-3269 GCA_041478205.1 Candidatus Acidiferrum sp. | reverse complement strand
TGCTCGTCGGATATTCCTCCACGCCGTCATGCCGCGACAACGTTGTTTTGTCCGGTGTCTTGCCGACGATCTGCAGCTTGTTGCGGTCCACGCCGGTCGTCAGATCGTTGCCGAGCCGCGTCCAGGTGTCGCCGCGATCCGCAGACTTAAAGAGATAGTTTCCGGCGTAGTAGATGGTGGTGTGTTCGTGGGCCGAAACCGCCACGGGTGAATTCCACTGGAAGCGGTAGTGGGGTTCGCCAACCTTGGCCTCGGGCATGATGGCGCGCTGCTGCCCGGTGCGGAGGTCCCGCCGGTCGAGGTGCCCATCCTGTGCTTCGGCATAGACGATCCACGGCTCGACGGGATCGATCTGCACGAAAAACCCGTCGGCGCCGTGAACCACGGACCAGTCTTCGTTGGTGATGCCGTCGCGCGTGAGTGTCTGGCTGGGCCCGCACCAGCTTCCATTGTCCTGCAATCCACCGCAGATGTGGTAGGGCTTCTCGTTGTCCAGACCAATCTCGTAGAACTGCCCGATGGCAATGGTGTTGACGAAGTCCCAGGTGCGCCCGTTGTCGTAGCTCCAGTGCATTCCGCCGTCGCTGCCGGTGATGATGTGGTTGGAATCCGCCGGATCGATCCACATCGCGTGAAAGTCACCGTGGATTTCCTTCACGCGATCGTTGGCAAACTTTTTGCCGCCATCTTCGGAGTAAAACATTTGGGCGCCGAGTTCCCAGACTCGCAGATCATTGTTGGGATCGACGCGAACCTGGCTGTAATACGAAGGGCGTGGATTGGTGTCGCCCATTTTCTTCCAGGTCTCGCCCTTGTCTTCGCTGCGAAAGGTGCCACCCTTCTCGTGCTGCACGACCGCGTAGACGATGTTGGGGTCCTTGCGGTAAATGTCCAGGCCGATGCGTCCGGTATCGCCGCCGTTTTCATACGGCAGACCTTTGGTGAGCTTCTTCCAGGTCGCACCGCCGTCGGTGGTCTTGTAAATCGCGCTGTCCGGCCCGCCGCCGTTGAAGCCATAAGGCGTGCGCCGGCGCTGGTAGGCCGCGGCGTACAGCGTGTCGGGACTTTCCGGGTCCATGGCGATGTCGCTGACGCCGGTGTCCTCGCTAATCTTGAGCGCTTGTGTCCAGGTCTTCCCGCCGTCGGCCGTTTTGTAGACGCCGCGCTCGGGATTGGGCCCCCACAGATGGCCTAGCGCCGCGACGTACACCACGTCCGGATCTTTCGGATGGATCACGATGCGGCCGATGTGGTGCGTCGCCGCGAGCCCCATCTTTTGCCAGGTTTTTCCGCCGTCCAGCGATTTGTACGCACCGTCGCCCCAAGACGAGCTCTGGCGGTTATTCGGTTCGCCAGTGCCGACCCACACTACCGAAGGATCGGAAGGCGCGATGGCGATGTCGCCGATGGTCGAAACGCCCTCCCTGTCAAAGACCGGTTGCCAGGTAGTGCCGTTATTCGTCGTTTTCCAGACGCCGCCGGAGGCCGCGCCGACAAACACGATGTTTGGGTTGCTCTCGACCACCGCGAAATCGTCGATGCGGCCGCCCATCACCGCCGGGCCAAGCTCCCGGAATTCGAGGTTCTTCAATTTGTCGGTGGCATTCGGCTGGTCCGCGGGTGAAGCATGCACACCCGGCACCAGGCCGCTGCAACACAACCCTGCGGCCAGAACGATCTTCAAAGCAAAAGCGGACCAAACTCGCATCATGACTATTCCCCTCCAAACGCGGCGCGGAATGATACTCCGCAGGGCGAGAACGTGCATCATCTGTTTCCAGAAAGGCAGACCGTAGTGGTGTTGAGAAAGAGGCCCCCAGCAACGCAAGGGTTTCGTCGCCCAGCGCTGGCACCGGCGCAGGCTCGGCTACACATCGCAAGAACCCCATGCTAGGCTATCTAACTGTTTTCATTGGCCGCATCTTCAGCGTGAATCGTAACTTCCATGCTCGGAATCCCTCCGCGCTTCGATCGTTTTTCCTGCTGACGACGCTTTTTTTGTCGCTTGCGGGTGTGGGTATCCAGGTGACGCCAGCGCAAGAGACTCGCAAGCCCTCCGGCAAAGGCGGCGTAGCGGAGCTTTCGTCCACCGGTCCGCAGCAGCGTAAAGGCGATCTCACCATCGCCGATGGCGATGTGGACATCCGCTACGGCAGCCAACGCCTGCGCGCGGATCACGTGGAATATGACGACCGGACCAACGAAGCCTTCGCGCGCGGCCACGTGCGATTCGACTACGAAAGCCAGCATCTCGAGGGAGACGAAGCTCACTACAACGTGGGCACCGGCCGCGGCTCGTTTGTCAACGTTCGCGGGACCGTCAAGATCGAGCGGCGTGCGAATCCCGCCATCTTGGTGACCGACAATCCGCTGTATTTTGAAGCCAAGGAGGTGGAGAAATTCGGCAACGACCTCTACTTTATCCGCCAGGCGTGGGTCACGGTTTGCGATCCCGAGCATCCCAAGTGGCAGTTCTACGCCACACACGCGCGCATCCGCGTCGACAAATCGATGGCGCTGGTGAACGTCAATTTCCGCTTGATCCGGGTTCCGCTGGTGTGGCTCCCGTACGCCACCGCGCCCGCCGGCTCGAAAATCCGCGAGTCTGGCTTCCTGATCCCGACGATCGGCAACAGCTCCAGCAAAGGTTTTGTGTTCGGCGATGCGTTCTACTGGGCACCAACAAGCTGGATGGACACGACGCTCGGCGCGGAACTCTTGAGCCGGCGCGGCTCGGCGGAGCGCGCGCAATTCCGCGCTAAGCCCTGGGAGAACGCCAGCATCAAGTACAGCTATTTCGGCGTGGTCGACCGCCAAAGACAAGGAGGGCACGAGCAGCAGTTGGAGATACAGGCCCTTCTGCGCGGAAATTGGCGGTTCGTCGCGGACCTCAATGAGCTTTCCTCGCTGACCTTCCGGCTGGCCTTCGCGGATACATTCGGCGACGCGATCAACTCCGAGGTGCGCAGCTCCATCTTTCTTACGCACAATTTCGGCGGGTTCAGCCTGAATTTCGCGGGGCTGAATGACAAGAGCTTTGTCACCGTCCTTCCCACGCAGACCAGCGTGTCACTGCGCAGCGCACCGGAAGCGAGATTCAGCTCCGTGGAGCAAGCGCCGTGGAGAAACCTGCCGGTTTATTTCGGATTCGAGAGTTTCGCGGGCGCCGTGCACCGGAGCGCCGGAGCGATTGATACGCCCCCGGGGGTCGCGCGCACGGAATTCGCGCCGCGCGTGACCGTGCCGGTGCACTTCGGGCCGTGGCTCAG
>JBGOVR010000141.1:0-11161 GCA_041478205.1 Candidatus Acidiferrum sp. | reverse complement strand
GGCGGCCCATAGTCGGGCATCTCGAATCGACACGCCCCGTTGGCCGGTTTATCGAGTCTCGGGGCCTGAGCCGCTCAAATCGACTTCGCAGCAACGATGAGCGTTCAGGAATACTCCTCCGAGGAACCTCACTTGGCGCCGGAGCTTTTGGGTTGCGAGTACGTCTGCGTCGGGTCGACGATCTGGCTGTCGATGTACTTGTCGTGGTGGCGAACCCATGCCATCCAATGCTTCAACCCCTCTTCGTCGCGCCCCTTTGGGGCAATGTCCAGCCAGTTGTACGCGCCGATGAGTATGTCCAGCCCGCGAGCGTAGCTCGAATAGGTATGAAAGATGTTGCCGGCCGGATCTTTATAGAACACGCTGGTGCCGGGTCTTTCCTCGCTGGGAAATTGCTGCATTGCGTAGTTGTAGTAGACCTGGCCATTCGCCAGCTCCTCCTTCGTCATGGAAACCTGGTAGTCGTAGTTAAAGTCGCTGCCGAACGACGAGACCCACTTGAAGCGCCAGCCCATGCGCTTCTTGAAGGCTTCGATCTGCGCCAGCGGCGCTCGCGAAACCACCAGCAGCTTCACGTCTCGTGCGGCGAGGTGTACCGCGCTGCCGTCGATATGATCCGAAATGAACGAACAACTCGGGCAGCCTTCCGCCCACCCGGGACCGAGCATGAAGTGATACACAATCAGCTGGCTTCTGCCGCCGAAGAGATCGGCCAGAGTCTCCTTGCCGTTCTGTCCATCGAAGACGTATGCCTTCTCTACTTTTTCCCAAGGCAGTTCGCGCCGCTGGCGGCTCAGTTCGTCGCGCAGACGCGTGAACTCCTTCTCCTTCTTCAACAGATCCTTTCGTGCGGCAAGCCATTCCGCTTGCGACACGACTTTCGGATTTTCCTGCTTGCTCGTTGCCGTGGCCATGATCACTTCTCCTTTCGTTTTGGTTCTTCGTACAAAATTCTCTCCGCACTACTTTTCGAATGAAACAGTTTTGCAGCGAGCGCGGTCAGCCCGCCTGTGGACATCACCCCGGCCACCATCATCGCCGCACTCGCCAAGCACGCTGGACACATACGTCATCCTCCCGCAATGGCCGCGCGCTCAGTTGGTACGCCGCGCTTCGGCCCGCTTGCGAATGCCCTCGTTGATGTGCGTCCAGCCCTTTCCTACTCCCGCTCGATGGTCGTCCTGAATGAGTCCCAGCGCGGCGTGGTGGAATTTGATCAGCGTTCCTCCATCCACCTCGCTGAGGCGGTACTGCACGTTCGAAACGACTGGATACGACATGAACAGCGGCCCAGCGATTTCCAGAAGCGCCGGCCGCTTGATCGCTTGCACGTGCCCCCAGAAATGGCCGTTTTCACCGCCGAGATTGCGATACCACCGTCCGCCGGGCCACGGCTCGATCTTCATGGGCATGGGCTTGCCGTCGGGCGTGTCATTCTGGGGGCCGAGCTGTTCGAGCAGCGCGGCGAAGGTCGCCTCCAGCGAAGCACGCACGTGAATTTCTTGCGTCACGTTTAACGTCAAATCTTCGATCGTTCGATCCATCTTTGGTGCCGTCGAAGTCATACTTCCTCCTTAAAGGAAAATTTTCCTGAAGCTGGGATTGAATCGTGATCTGCTCACGAATTGCGTTTCCCCTCCGCTCGCTCTTTCACACGACTCAATTGATGCCGCCAGAACCGTTCGAACGTGTTCGTCCACTCGTGAAGCGGCTTGATGGCCTCGGCGTTGGTGCGATAGAGCATGCGGCGGCCGTCGCGGCGCACGTGAACCAGGTCAACGTCTCGTAGGACGCGGAGGTGCTTCGAGACGGATGGCTGCTCCAGGCCAAGGCTCGCCACAATGTCTCCGACGGGGCGCTCCCGCAGAGCGAGATAGTTCAGGATTTCCCGCCGGCGGGGCTCGGCGACCGCGTTGAAGGCATCGGAGGTGGTGGTGGCACGGGGCATGGGAAGAACATTACATTCCCATATGGGAATATGTCAAGCGAAAGTTTTTTTGGGCGTTGATTTTCGCTACAGAGGGAGTGAACGATTGAATCGGCCGACCAGGCAAAACGCTAGTGACGTTCACCGTGGTTCCGCCCGAGTTACCGCGCGCTCGGAAATCGTTGTTGTGTTCGTGCTTGGGTTCGCCGCAAAAGAGCCTTTGACGCGACATGGTTTCGCGAGCCGTGGAGGGTGAGGAGCTTTTTGCGATCGATGTGGTCATGAGAGGCGCCTGGGTAAGCTGGCAGAAAAGCGCCCGCCTCGGAAGGCGGCCGCTACATGACTCTTACGGCACGGAAACACTTTCAGCGGAGGTTGTGGATGATTTCGCGGGCGGCGTTGGCGCCGGAGGCGCCGGTTAGGCCGTTGCCGGGGTGGGTGCCCGAGGAGCAGAGGAACAGGCCGTGGATTGGCGTCTTGTAGCGGGCCCAATCCAGGACTGGACGCATGGTGAAGAGCTGGCCTAGCGCGAGTTCGCCGTGGAAGATGTGGCCGCCGGTGAAGCCGTACGTTGTCTCCAGGTCTTGCGGCGTGATGACCTGCATGGACTCGATGAGATCTTTGAGATTCGGTGCATAAGCCGAGAGCGTCTTGACCACGGTGTGGCCCAGTTGCAGGCGGCGGGAGTTCCAGTTCCCTTCTTTCAATTTGTATGGGGCGAATTGAACGTAGGCGGAGAGGACGTGTTTTCCTTCCGGGGCCAGCGAGGGATCGAGGAGCGTGGGGATGGTGACGTCGAGATAGGGTGCGGTGGAAAATTCGCCGTACTTGGAGGCGTCGAAGGCGCGTTCGAGGTAGTCGATTTCCGGGCCGATATGGATGCGGCCGGAGAGGGCTTGGCGGAAGCCGTCGGGGCCGACGGTACCGGCGAGCGCGGGAAAGGACGGCAAATCGTTGAGGGCGAGATTGACCTTGGCGACGTTGCCGGTGGCGCGGATGTTGCGGATGCGCAACGCGAAAGTCGGATCGAGCTGGGAAGGGTCGAGGAGATTGAAGAAGGTGCGCTTGGGATCGACACCGGAGACGACCGCTTCGGTGGGAATTTCTTCGCCGTCGGCGAGAACGATGGAGGTGACGGCGCCGTTTTTAACGCGGATGTGCTGGACTTCAGCTTGGGTGCGGATTTCGGCGCCGGCGTGGCGGGCGGCCTCGGCGATAGCGCGAGTGAGCGAGCCGAGTCCACCGTGCGGAAACGCGGCGGTGCCGACGGGATGCGAATCGGCAGCGGCGCGGAGAAGAAGGACGGCGGTGCTGCCGGCAGACCACGGTCCGAGGGCGGTGCCGAAAATGCCGCGAGCGGCGATGGTGGCGCGAAGGAGTTCGGTTTCGAAAAATTCGGCGACGAAATCCGCCGCGGCCATGGGGCCCCAGCGGAGAAGGTTGAAAATACCTTTTTTGCCGAGGCTGCGAACGCCGCGACCCGTTTTGAAGAGGTTCCAAAGATCTTCGGGAGACGGCGTGTCGATCGCGGGCGGCGTGATGGATGCGAGTTGCGCAAACACCTCGGAAAGCTGGTCAAGAGCTTCGGCAAATTCGGTGTATTTCGCGGCGTCTTTCGCGGAGAAGCGGGCGATACCGCCGGCGGTTTTGGCGTGGTCGTTGTAGAAGAGCAGCGCTTTGCCGTCGGGCGTAGGGGAGAAGACGCGAGGATCCGGGTGCAGCATGTGGCAGTCGTACTTTTCGAGCTTGAGGTTGCGGGCAACGTCGGCGCGAAGCGGGCCGACGGTGTGCGCGAGAGTGGAGGCGCGGAAGCCGGGATGAAATTCTTCGGTGATCGCGCCGCCACCAACGATTTCGCGGCGCTCGAGAAGCAGCGGCTTGAAGCCGCCTTTTGCGAGATAGAAGGCGGTGATGAGTGCGTTGTGGCCGCCGCCGATGAGAACTACGCGCTGTCCGATGGGCATGGTCAGTTCTTGTCTAACTTAGGTGCGACCGCGAAGCGGTCGACCGAAGCGGGTGAAGCGGCCGGCTCGATCGGCGGATGCGCGGCGGAGGTGGTTGCTTGCGATGGCGGCGGAGGCGTTTCGCTGTGCGAATGCGCAATGGCCGCCGTTTTGCTAGAGCGCGAAGGAGCAGAGGCCTTCTTCCATTCTTTCAAAATGACCTGGCTGGCGATGCGGCCGGGGGCGCCCATGATGCCGCCGCCCGGGTGAGTGGCGGAGCCGCACATATATAGGTTATCGACGGGCGTGCGGTAGTAGGCCCAGCCAGGGACGGGGCGAAGGAAGAAAAGCTGTTCGAGGGAGAGCTCGCCCTGGAAAATGTTGCCCTGCGTGAGGCCGAATTCGCGCTCGAGGTCGAGCGGCGTGAGAATCTGGCGGCCGGTGATAATGTCTTTGATGTTGGGGGCGTGCTCGGCGATGGTGTCGATCACCGTGTCGCCGAAGGCTTCGCGCCGATCGTCCCAAGTGCCTTGGGCGAGCTTGTACGGAGCGTATTGCACGAAGCAGGAGAGAACGTGCTTGCCCGGAGGAGCGACGGAAGGATCGGTGAGGCTGGGGATGACCATGTCGATGTAGGGCCTGCGGGAGAAATGGCCGTACTTGGCGTCGTCGTAGGCGCGCTCCATGTATTCGATGCTGGGAGAGATCGACATCGCGCCGCGGAGGTGCGCGCCGGGGCCGGGCATGCACTTGAAATCCGGGAGGGCGTCGAGCGCGAGATTTACTTTGCCGGAAGAGCCGCGGTATTTGTACCGGCGGACACTTTCGAGGAAATCGGCGGGGAGTTCGCTGGGCTCAAGAAATTTTTCGAAGGTGAGGTGGGGATCGACGCTGGAGGAGACGACCTGGGCAGAGATTTCTTCACCGCTTTTCAGGACGACGCCACAGGCGCGGCCGTTCTTAACGAGAATTTTGCGCACGGGGGCCTGCGTGCGAATCTCGACTCCGGCCTCGCGGGCGGCGGCGCCGATGGCGTTGGAGATGGCGCCGGTGCCGCCGCGGCTGAAGCCCCAGGAACGGAAGGCGCCGTCAATTTCGCCCATGTAGTGGTGCAGGAGAACGTAGGCGGTGCCGGGCGAGCGAATACCGAGGAAAGTGCCGATGATGCCTGACGCGGACATGGTGGCTTTTAGGACGTCGGTCTCAAACCACTGGTCGAGGAAATCGGCGGCGCTCATGGTCATGAGCTGGACGAGGGTGTAGCGCTCGTCGGAAGAGAGGGCGCGAAAGCGCTGCATGAGGAAGTGGAGCTGCTTGAGATCGCGAGGATTGAGCGTGGTGGGATCGGGAGGAATCATCGAGAGGATGGGCTTCACGAAGCGGCACATGGGCGTCATCATCTTGGAGAATTCGTCGTAGGCTTCGGCGTCGAGGCGGGAGTGGCGGCGAATTTCGCGCTGGGTTCTGGCGTGATCGTTCATGCGCCAGAGATGGTCGCCGCTGGGCATGGGAGTGAAGGTGCCGTCGAGGGGAAGGATTTCCATGCCGTGGCGGGGAAGATCGAGTTCGCGGATGATCTCCGGGCGGAGAAGGGAAACGACGTAGGAGCATTCGGAAAAAAGAAAGCCGGGGATGATTTCTTCGGTGACGGCGGCGCCGCCGAGAACGTGGCGGCGTTCAAGAACAAGGACCTTTTTGCCCGCTTTGGCGAGGTAGGCGGCGTTGACCAGGCCATTGTGGCCGCCGCCGATGACGATTGCGTCGTAGTGCTGTCCCATTCGGTATAACTCCGCTATGAATCCGCAATGAAAAGAAAATGCGCGACTAGAAGACTGCACATTCTACTGGGAGCGGGCGGCGCGGCACAAGCCTGCGGCGGGGATCGTCGAGCGCTATTTATGGGGAGGCAGCGCGTCAAGGAATTCGTAGCGGGCTCGGTGTTCGTCCGGAGCGGAATACGGGCTGGGGGTGAGATGCAGAACTTCGTACGCGCTGTGGGTGCTGTAGACCGGCCATTGGGGTAGGCCCGGACCGTTCGGGTCGCCGGTCTTGGCGAAGTTGGTCCAGTAGGACGACATCAGGTCGGAGACCTTCTCGTCATCGGGTCGCCAGGGAAGTTTTTTCGAGGCGAGGGCCTGGAAAACAAACTCAATTTCAGCGGAATGGTACGCGCCTCGGGAGGGAGCGGTGTCGCCAGCGGGGGAGGGAGGAGCATCATCGAATTCGTACCGGAACAGGGGAGACTTTCCCGTGGCGGCATGCATTTCGATCCACTTCCAGGTGGAGTAGGCGATGAATTGATCTCCAGAGAGGTCTTGAGCGGAGCGCTTGGCCTGGTCGTCCGTGTCTGCCGGGTAGAGTTTCAAGAAGGCGCTGGCCTGGTCATTGAAGAGGACATGGGCGCGTTCGGCAAAATTTTGCGCGGTGGGTTCGGCTTTGCCGAAGATGGTTTGAAAGTTGCCCTCGTCCGCATTCCATCCGGCGAGAAGCGGCACGTGACTCTGCTTCCCGCTTGCAAAGATCGAAGAAATATCTTCCGGCAGGAAATAGCCATCGATATTCGGGAAGAAGCGGAGGAACTCTTGCTTCAAAGCGGCTTGCAAAATCTCGTCCGCGGATTTGGCCCGCAACGCTTCGAGGGAATGCGCCCCCAGCGAATCCGCAAATTTTTCGTTCGCCTCTTCCGACTGGGTGAGCGGCTTCAGTGTCAGGGTTTTGCTGAAGAGCGCGCCGCTCTCGCCGATGGCGCGTTGAAAAAGACCCTGCGCTAGCGGCGAGGCCATCAGGGCGCTCACGGAAAATGATCCGGCAGATTCGCCGAAGATGGTCACGTTGTGCGGGTCCCCACCGAACGCGGCGATGTTTCGTTGCACCCATTGGAGGCCCGCGACCTGATCGAGAAGGCCATAGTTGCCGGAGGCGTGGTGAGCTGATTCCTTGGCGAGATCAGGGTGCGAGAAAAATCCAAACACGCCGAGGCGGTAGTCCACGCTGACAACCACCACTCCCTTTCGTGCAAGGTTTTCACCGTCCTGGCGGGGCTCGGAAGTCGATCCCGCGGCAAAACCACCGCCATAGATCCACATCATCACTGGGAGATGCGCGTCGGAAGATGTTGCGGGCGTCCAGACGTTCAGGTACAAGCAGTCTTCACTGGGTCCGTTGTCGCGGAAAACCATGTCGTCGAAGATGCGCCCCTGCATGCAGCGCGGCCCGAACTCGGTGGCCTTTCGGACTTTGGTCCAGCGCGGAGCAGGCGCGGGCGCTTTCCAGCGCAAAGCACCGACGGGCGGGGCTGCGTAAGGAATGCCTTTGAAAATGCGGACCTTGGCATCGGTGCTTGCCGCGCCCTCAACGGCGCCCTTGTCGGTGCGGACTCGATCAGCCGCCATGGCGCGGACGCCGAGCATCAGCGCCATCACCAACAGCGCTGTCCGACACTTTGCTTGTTCGCGGTTCATCTGGCCTCCTGCTCTCGTCAATCCGGGAATCGCCAGACCGAGCGGGAATACCGGCCCGGCCACCCGTTTGTTTCAGCGCGTCGCTTCTTGCGCGAACAGTCGCGGGGAAAAAGGAAATGTGAGTTTAGGTTGTTCCGATATTCTTGTCGAGGAATCCCGCTCACGACGAATGCGGAACCAGCATGCAAGCGGCCGCGGTAGATTGGGATTGATGAGCCGGCAAACCGGAAGCTTGCCGGTTCATCGTGTCTTAGGGTAGTTTATCGGCGGCTTAGCCGGACACAAGAGGCGTGGATTGGAATTCGCGTCTCACGGGAAGCGAATCGAAGGAGGAAGCGGTGGAACGCTTCTTGCGGATTGCGGTGATCTTGGGAATTGTGTGTGGCGGCGCGGTGGCGGCACTGCTCAACGGGCGGGTAGCGGCTGCGGACGACGCGCAGGCGCTGCTGCAAGCCGACCGGAGCTTCGAGCAAGCCTTTGACAAAGCGGACAAGGCGGCGGCGGGGAAACTGCTGGACACGGCGTTCACGTGGACGGACGCGGCGGGAACAATTAGTACGAGGGCGCAAGTGCTGCAGAGCTTGGGATCCGCGGCAGGATCCAAACTTGCGATCGGCGGCGAAGGCGCGCAGGCCAAGGAATATACCTACGGACCGGTGGGAGTGGTGCAACAGAACGATGGAAAGATGCACGTGTTGCGCGTGTGGGTGAAGCGTCCGGCGGGCTGGGTAGCGCTGGTGTATCAAGAGGTTAAATCGCTGGATGCGCCGGCTAGCTTTACGCCCGGCGCCGGGAAGGTCTGCGAGAATCCGTGCAAGAGCGTGCCGTACCGTCCGAGAACGGTCGGCGAGAAAGACGTCGTTGCATCGTACGTGGCGCTGGAGAGTGCGGCCGTGGCTCATAACGCGGCCGATTGGAGCGCGCACGTTGCGGACGAGTTCGCAGCGGTGAGCTCCAACAGCGACCAACTGCTGGACAAGCCGGGGCGAATGGCGGGCCTGGAGCATGAAAAAATGGGAGGAGTTTCGCCAACACCGCTGCTGTCGGCGCGAATGTTTGACTTCGGGGATGCGGTGGTCATGACCTCGCGCCACAAGCCCGATCGCGGCAGCCAGCTGCACATCACGCGCGTGTGGATAAAGCGAGATGGGAAGTGGGTGGAAACCCTCAGCTATCAGACAGCGATGCACACCGCTACTCGCGGGGTGTCACGGAAATAGTGCGCGGGCGCGGCTGGACGGCGTAAAGGTCACAAGATTGCTGGTCTAATCGCCTGCGGCGGACATTTCAGTATGGGACATTTCTAGTCTGCGTTGACCGGCTGGGTGCAAAACGGCAGTGGGTCGATTTGCTGCCGGGGTAGGCCAGAAAAAACCTTGGATTCGGACGAGGGATGATCTATCTTGACCGACACGAAAGCAAGGACCGGAGACAAAACCAGAAGATATAGGGCGTAAGTAACATTTCGGCCAGGGGTAAGACGAATTCGGGGTTTCTCGGGGCTCGGGTCAACCGAACTGCTCAGGTGAAGCGACGATCGTTGGGTTCCTTGGCGTCGCCGAATTAGCTGCGGGATGTCTCTAAGGTTCGGGGAGGACTCTAGCCATGAAAGCTCCTCATTGGCAGTCCATCGTTCTTGTCGGGGTTTCTTTGTGTACCTGTTGCTGTTTCTACGCCTACGCCTCGAGCGCGAGTGCGGTTGTTGCTTCTCCATCAGAAGGGCTGGGTGCACAGCCTTCGGAAGAGGGGAAGCCGGCGGCCGCAGCCACGGAAGAAGTCAGTATCCCTGGGCCCCTGCGATCATTCCTACGCATGGCCGGGATCAGCCAAAAGATCTCGCAGGAAGAAGTGTTGCCGTTGCTGGCGCGCAACGTGTCCGCGGAGGGTTATGAGGGGACCCGACCCACTGAGTTTCTGATCCTGCTGAGGCGGTATGTGGATCAGGCGAAAGAATTGGCGGAGTTGGCGGGTCCTGGCGGGGTCATTCGTGTCGCCAATTGCCAGGATGCAACGCCGCTGCTTCGCGTGCTGGGCTACCGGCTCCGGCAAGTGTGTGGAGAGAAGAACGCTTCATTAATAACCGCTAATCCGGAGAGAGCGTTTCTTACCATAGATTCGGGCTTCCCGCTGCCTGAGCTTGAGGAGGCGCTGCAGCGAGGCGGCCCCTTCACGTATGCGTTCCCCGCCTCTCGCGTGCCGGTGCTGTTTACAGAACGCGATTGGATGACAGCGAGCAAAGAAGCTGACAAAGATACTAAAGACCTGCTTGAGACGCTTTTGCGCGATCCGGTCTTGGCGCGTCTGTACTGGGCGATGTTTCGAAGCGATGCCGAAACCAGATCTGCCTTACGGGATTCCATGGGGCTGAAGAAACTGCTGCCCTTCGCCGGGATCCTTGACTTTTACGGAAGTCACATCTGCATTCGGTCTGGACGCGTGATGGTGCCCGGAGGAACGGGTGCGGAGCCGACCTGGAAGGATTTGGTGGGAGCGAGCCCGCAGTCCGCGGGAGAGTTTGTTCCGCGGTTGCTGGCGAAAGACAAAGGGTGGTTGGCGGCATATTTTGACGCTTTCTCGCGCATCAGTCAGGGTCAGCAGAAGCGTTTCGCGGAAACGCACCGGCTGAAGCCCTTCTACGAGGCCTTTCGAGCACCGGACGCCTCGGCCTCTGCTGCGAGGGGAGCGTTTCGACCCGCTCCAGGGCTCTTGCTGCTGCTCACCCAACTGCAGTGGGAGCCAAACGGCGAGCCGCACGTCCCGGGAAATCTGGAAGCATGGAACCAGATTTTTGGCCAGAAAAACGAATCCAAGATGGTCCGCGCCTGGGGCAAGCGCTCCAACGGCTGGCAGCATCCCGACCAACTGGTGGAAGCTATGTTCGCCCTTTCTCGAACGGAAACGGAGGTCGGGGCGCTGCAGGCTTACTTATTCTTGAGTGGATTGGACGGCAGACGGCCCGCGGGGAAAAAGTTGAGTCCGCAAACAGTTGTTTTGCTGGCCAGCAAGTTCGCGGACTTCAGCAATCAATATTTGATCTTTTCCGAATTTCCAGGCCTAAGCGATGAATCCATCACTCACTTTCTGGGTGTGGCCGAGGCCCTCGGCAAGATTTCCAACCACACGCTTCGCGGGAACGCCATGGGAACCTTTCAGGCCAACATCGGGCTTTGGCAAATCCTGGCGCGTCAGGGGCAAATCGGGAGCGATAAGCTGAACGATTCCTGGGAAGGAGTTATCAAGCCATTTGGCAAGATTTCTTCAGCGCCGCAGCTTTTCGGTGCGGGACGCGATTCCATAGGAGAAGTGCTGCGGGCGGCGACCGGCAGGCCTAATGGTTCGCAGAATGAAATCATCGATTTGCTCGCGGGCCCTCGCCAGGCAACTCCCGAAGGCCAGCGGACACACCAGGAAGTGGCCAATAGGATTCGCTCGGTATTGGACGGCCAGCGTCTCGTTTCTCTCGATACGCTATTGGCGCTGGGCGAGGGTTTGAATGAGATGGCGCGAGGGGCGGCCGTAGGCGACAGGTTGATTCCGCTGGCAGGAGAGCTGCGGGAATTTGAGATGCCGCGGGCGATCTTTACAGGCAGCGAGAGGACGGAGTGGGCGGCAGGAACGTACAACAACCGTCACACCGAATTGCAGATGCGCACCGACTTGACCGAGGTGATCAAGTCGCCGCATTCCCACGAGCAGTTGGCGGAGTCTCGCGGACAACTTGCTCCGTTCCTGCGGGATACCCTGGTGGGTTTGAACTATGCCTACTACGAACCGCCGGGGGCGCAAGTTCTCCACAACAATCCCCTGTTTGTTCGCTCGCATGACTTCTC
>JBGOVR010000231.1:0-4992 GCA_041478205.1 Candidatus Acidiferrum sp. | reverse complement strand
CATGTGACCATCTCGAATGCCGATGCCGGCGCGCGCGCTCGTTTCGCAGACCATCGCCGGAGCGGTGTTCTTCAAATTGAAGCACATCGTCGGCACTCGTTCGTGTACGCGCCGTTCTTCGCGAATGCCGTAAACCGTCGCACCGCACTCGCGCAAGACGCGCAGCATCTCGATAGAAAGGTGTTCCTCGTACGCCCGGATGGCGTTCATCGCGCGCAGTAAATTGTCTCGCCTGGAATTAGGCGCATGGGTCGCCCCTTTCGCCACCAGACTATTTCCAAGCTCCTCGAGATATCGGACGGCCGCATCCATGCCCGCAACGTTTTCGTAAATGAACGTCCCGGCCTCGATCTTCCCGGGTGGCTCGTCGGGTATGAAATCCTCGCGGAAAGTTGGGAGCTTCTTGAGCAGTTCGCGACGCCCCCAGAAGAACCCCATGTGCGGCGAGAATATCTTATATCCAGAGCAAACCAGGTAGTCGCAGTCGAAGGCTTGCACGTCGATCGGCCCGTGAGGTCCGTAATGCACGCAGTCGAGAAAGATCTCCGCGCCGGCATCGTGCGCCAGCCTGGCGGCCGCGGCAACATCCACGATCGAGCCCAACGCGTTTGATGTGACTGCACACGCCACCAAACGCGTTCTTAAGGACAGAAGGGGTCGCAGGTCGTCGGCGTGTAGATTGCCGTCCTCGCGCATTCTCCACCAAAGGAGTTTCGTCCCGTCCCTTTCCAGCGCCATCCAAGTCGCGACATTGGCCTCATGATCCATGTCCGTGACGATGATCTCGTTGCGTCCTTGCAGGGTCTGCCCAATCGCCAGGCTTGCCAAGCGGATAAAAGAAGTGGCATTCATGCCAAAAGCAATCTCGCTGGGGTCCCGCGCATTCAAAAATACAGCCAGCGTCTCGCGGGCTCTGGCGATCGTCGCGTCCACTTCCATGCTCTTCGCATAACGTCCACCACGTTGTACGTTGCAGTGCAGCAGATGGTGATTCACCGCATCCAGCACGATCTGCGGAACTTGAGCGCCGGCGGCGTTGTCGAAAAATACGAAAGCGGGCTCCTGGTGTAGCGCGGGGAAGGAAGCGCGGACAGCCTCGACCGGAAAGCTGGACTCAATGCAGGGCAAGGTCTCTCCTCCAAGCTGTCCGTTCATGGGGCCTCCGGGTGCTGGCGTGGGCTGCGGTGGAGCAAGGCGCAACGTATACCCCGCACTCTTGGCATGTCAAGAGCATGTCTCTGGCATACCCATTGTATACGTTTGACAGAAGCAGCCAAGTCGGAAACAATGCTGGACAAGGCAAGTATACCCCGGGAGGATTTTTGGCGAAGATAGCGACGCGTACCAAGGGTTACCGCTCGATGCTTTCGAGCCCTTCTCCACTCATGCAGCCCCGTCCCGTGGCTACCGCTCCGGCGACCCTCAGCGAAAAGGTCTATCGGGCATTCAAGCGCGACATCATCCGTGGCGTTTATCAGCCCGGCGAGGCTTTGAGCGAAAAGGATTTGGCCGGGCGTTACAAGGGTAGCCGGACTCCGGTGCGCGAGGCCGCGGTACGTTTGCAGAATGAACGGCTGCTGCGCATCGTCCCGAATCGCGGCTACTTCGTGAGCCAGATTACCCTGCAGGTGATGAACGATATTTACGAGTTTCGGACCGCCGTGGAGTGTGCCGCCGCGGATCTCGCGGCGCTCAAAGGCGCGAGCCCCGAGGAATTCAAGAAGCTCTCCGAGATCACTCAGGTGACGTGCAGCCCGGACGATCGGGACAGTTGCGTGCGCTTTATCGAGGCCGATACCGCTTTTCATCTGGGCATCGCACGGCTGGCGCGCAACCAGATGCTCTTGCAGGCGGTGAGTGAGGCGCGAAGCCAGATGGAACGTATCATGTTCGCGGCCATCGACATCAACTACTACGGCGAAGTTCCTGGGCGCGAGCATCGCGATATTCTGCGAGCCATCCAGGAACGCGATTCGGAGCGGGCGCGTCACCGCATGCACGACCACATCATGCAGTCCAAAGACAAAGTCCTGGGTATCACGAGATCCCTTCCTTTTCGTGCCTAAATTCCAGAGTAGCGCAGGGATTGTTGGGCTGGCTCTAGCCAGTTCTGCCGCGAAGAGGTGGCTCCGCTCCATCGCGTGCTGCGAAGCACGGGGTGTTTCCGCGTGCCTCCGAAATTATTTATGCGTTCCAGGGCCGGGAAGGGAATCGGCATGACGAAACCCATCGAAGAGGTTTATTCCGCTCTTGCCGGGGGCCGGTTCAGCGGAACCCTGTTGCGCCCTAGTGACAGCAAGTTTGCCGAAGCAAGAAGGATTTGGAACGGCATGACAGCCCGAACGCCGGGTTTGATTGCGCGCTGCATAGGAATTGCTGATGTGCAGGCCGCTGTACGATCCGCAACCGAGGCGGGCGTGCTGACGGCGGTCCGCTGTGGTGGTCACAGCCTCGCGGGGTTCAGCAGTTGCGACGACGGCTTGGTCATCGATCTTTCTGGTATGCGCGAAGTGACCGTTGATGAGAAAAACCGCCGTGCGCGATTCGATGGTGGATGTCTTCTTGGCAACGTCGATTCGGCGACGCAAAGGGAGGGACTGGCCTTTCCCGCCGGGGTGGTTTCGCACACGGGTGCGGGCGGACTCGTCCTAGGCGGGGGAACGGGATGGCTGAACCGTTTGCACAGCCTTTCCTGCGACAACGTCGAAGGCTTCACTCTTGTTACCGCAGACGGTTCCGTGCTGCGGGCGAACGCGAAGGAGAATCCCGACCTGTTTTGGGCTTTGCGTGGTGGTGGCGGCAACTTTGGAGTGGTCACCGAATTCGAAGTGAGACTCCACCCCGTTACTTCGGTGTTGTTTGGCACGGCGATGTGTCTTGGCGACGATATCGTTCGCGTCCTGCGGCACTGGCGCGACTTCATGCCAGAGGCGCCCGACAACTTGCGATGGGGCTTTTCGTTAACGATTGCTCGGGCTGCGGAAAACGTTCCTTCGCATGTGCGCGGGCGTCCCGTAGCGAGCGCGTCTGCACTCTGGGTCGGCGACCTTGAGGAGGGCCGCCGCTACGTAGACCACGTACTGTCGATTTGTAATCCCGTTGCGGTGACCAGAGATGTGATCTCCTTCCTTACATTACAGACCATGGCCGATACGGAGTTTCCGCACGGGCGGCGGTATTACACCAAATCTGGCTATTTCAAATCCCTGGAGGACCCTAGTATCGACTCCATGGTAGAAGCGCTCGCCACGATTCCCTCGCCTACGAACCAAATCGAACTTGCTTACCTGGGCGGCGCCGCTGCGCGCGTTGGCGCTGGAGAGACCGCGTTTGGCGATCGCAGTTCGCCCTTCATTGTGAATCTGCTCGGCAACTGGTCCGATCCCACGGATGATGAGGCCAACAGAACGTGGATACGCAATTTGTTTGCTGAACTGCGCCCGGCTATGACCCCGGGAGTCTACGTCAATTTCATGAGCGGCGATGAGGACGAGCGTGTTCCCGAGGCCTATCACGAACGATGGGAGCGCCTTGTCGCGGTCAAGACGCAGTATGACCCGAACAACTTCTTTCGCTTAAACCAGAATGTTCGGCCGCACAAAACAACGGCAATCGGTCGTTCTGACTGATGCCCAGACGAGCAAGGTCTGGCCGCTGTCACGAAACAAACGATGGGCTTCACTCCCATCTGCTCGTATAATCCAGCGCTTCGTTCCTGAGAGTCCGTATTCTTCGGAATCTCGGTGGGCGGAAGGAGATCACTCCCTATGTCGCAAGCACCGCAGCGTCCGCAGACGACGATGTTCAACAGCAACAAGCTAAAATTAGGAATCTTTTCGCCAAACTGTTCCGGCGGTATGGCCGTGACGCGGGTGGCGGAGCGCTGGGATGCATCGTGGGAGAACAACCTAAAGCTAGTGCAGATGGCGGATGAGGCCGGAATTGAGTTCTTGCTGCCCATCGCGCGGTGGAAAGGGTACGGCGGGGAAACCGATTTCGAGGGCAGCACCCTCGAAACGATTACCTGGGCCTGCGGGCTTCTGGCAAAAACGAAGAAGATTACTGTGTTTGGGACGGTACACGCTCCCCTTGTCCATCCAATCTTTGCAGCGAAACAAATGGTGACTGTTTCGCATGTGGCCGAAGGGCGCTTTGGATTGAACATCGTCTGTGGTTGGAATCAGGATGAATTCGAGATGTTCGGCATCGAGCAAAGGGAGCACGACACCAGGTACGACTACGGTCAAGAGTGGTGGGATGTGGTGCAGAAAATTTGGACGGAAGCTGGCCCGTTCGATTACACGGGGCGCTTCCTAAAGCTGAAGGGCGTAGTGGGACAACCCAAACCCTACAAGTGGCGGCCGGTGGTCATGAATGCAGGGTCGAGCGGGTCGGGGCGCGCGTTTGGCGCGAAGAACTGCGACTTTCTGTTCACCGTGCTGATCGATCTGGAGAAAGGCAAAAAAGACGTCGAGAGTATCAAGGGAATTGCGGCCGGAGTGGGACGAAATATCGAAGTGTTCACGACCTCGTACGTCGTGCTCCGCCCGACGCGAAAAGAGGCCTTGGATTACCACGAGCACTACACCACGGAGATGGGGGACTACGCGGCGGCAGATCATCTGATGGAGTTGCAGGGGCTTCACGCGCAGTCGTTCCCGCCGGAGGCGTTCAAGCTATTCCGGCAGAGATTTCTTGGAGGACACGGCGTCTACCCGCTAATCGGCGATCCCAACGACGTGGCCAAGGAATTGGCGAAGATCTGCGCGGCCGGATTCGTTGGCACGACCATCACGTTCGTAAACTACCTTGAGGAATTTCCGTATTTTCGAGACGAGGTGCTGCCACGGTTGGAGAGGATGGGACTACGGGCCCCAGCGAATCGAAGGTAACGCCCGGTGGCGGCGCTTCGTTCGCGCCTTCTGCCCGATTCGCGAGGTCCGATTTAGAGCGCGGAATTCCTTGACACCACCTACGCAGTGTTATACTCCT
>JBGOVR010000214.1:0-6202 GCA_041478205.1 Candidatus Acidiferrum sp. | reverse complement strand
GGGGGCCATGCGCTCGATAGCCTGAGTCAGAGCATTCAGGACTTCCTTGAGCGAGGCACCTCTGGCGATAAGCTCCAGTACGCGCCGCTCTTCCTCCAGAACCTTCGAGGACTTCTCGAGTTCTTCCTGGGCTCTCTGGCTGTCGGACAAGCGGTGCGTTTGCAGCCAGACCGCTGCAAGGGCAACGACGGCCACGGCAAACGCTCCCAGAGTCAGTCCAGGCCACACGAATTGACTTGCTGGCAAGAGCATATGGTTAGCAAATGGGTTCGGTCCGGCCGAGAGACCACTCGCGGACGGGCTTCCCCGTCCTTAAAGTCAGCACGAAATGTGCCACGGGGGCGCGGCTAACAGCCTTGATTTGAGGAGACTTAGTGGGCGAGGGTCCTTTGGGAAGCGGCTCTCCGGCCCATTTCGAAGCAGATGTTCTACTCTGAACCATTCCGGCGCTCGCACTATCCTAGGCGACAACTTCTGGTGGCTCAAAGCGTTCGCCACTATATACTTGCCGTTCTCTTGCCAGAACTCAATTGCCCAAGGAGTTCGTCATCGTGAAATTGCACCGTGGCGCGTTTGTATCGATTCTATTCGTGGTTGCGGCCTTCGCGGACGGGATGGGGCCGCTTGCGTCAGCCGATGCCGCCCAGCAGCTCGATCCGAAGCTATTTCAAGAGATGCGCTGGCGGTCGATTGGGCCGTTTCGGGGCGGGAGGGCGCTGGCGGTGACGGGAGTGCGAGGGCAGCCCGACGTGTTCTATTTTGGGGCGGTGGGCGGAGGTGTTTGGCGGACGAATGACGCAGGACGCACGTGGAATCCCATTTTTGATGCGCAGCCGATTGCGTCGATCGGAGCGATTGCGGTGGCGCCGTCGAATGCCCAGGTGATTTACGTGGGGACGGGCGAGGCTGACATGCGCTCGGACATTTCTTATGGGAATGGAATGTATAAGTCGATGGACGGCGGGAAGAACTGGGCGTTCATTGGACTAAGGGATTCGAGGCAGATCGGGCGGATTTTGGTGGATCCGAGCGACCCAAATAAGGTTTTCGTGGCGGTGCTGGGGCATGCGTATGGGCCGAACGCGGAGCGCGGAGTGTTTCGTTCCAGCGATGGCGGGAAGACGTGGAAGCGGGTGCTGTTTCACGATGAAAATACGGGCGCGATCGATCTCGCGTTCCAGCCGGGGAATCCGAGGACCATCTATGCGGCACTGTGGCAGACGCGGCGGCCGCCTTGGAGCATTTATGCGCCCTCGAATGGGCCGGGCAGCGGGCTGTATCGCTCGAAGGACGGTGGCGAGCACTGGGCGCATCTGTCCGGGCACGGATTGCCGTCGGAGGGGCTGGGGCGTATGGGTATCGCTTTCGCGCCGAGCAATCCGCGGCGCATTTACCTGATTGTTGATGCCAAAGAAGGCGGGCTTTATCGCTCTGACGACGCGGGCGAAAACTGGGTGCGAGTTTCCGAAGACAAACGGATTTGGGGGCGCGGTTGGTACTTCTGCGAAGTCAGCGTGGATTCGAAAGATGCGGACACGGTGTACGTGCCAAACACGGGGCTGTACCGCTCGCGCGATGGAGGGAAGAACTTCACAGTAATCAAGGGAGCGCCGGGCGGCGACGACTACCACGAATTGTGGATCGATCCTGATGAGCCGCAGCGCATGATTCTGGGGAGCGATCAGGGCACAATCGTCACGCGGAATGGCGGCGAGACATGGAGTTCCTGGTACAACCAGCCGACCGGGCAGTTCTATCACGTCATCACGGACAATCTTTTTCCCTATTGGGTTTACGGGGCGCAACAGGACAGCGGTGCGGCGGCAACGCCTAGCCGCAGCAATTACCGCGCGCTGAATTTTCACGACTGGCGGCCAATCTATACGGGCGACGAGAACGGTTACATCGCGCCGGACCCGTTGAACCCGGAGATCATCTACGGCCAGTCCGTTTCGCGGCAGGATTTGCGAAGCGAGCAAATCCTGCAAATCCCGCCGACGCTGGCACAGGCTGGGCATTTCCGCCAGACCTGGACTCTGCCGTTGGTATTTTCCCCCGTCGATCCGCATGTGCTGTACTTCGGATCGCAAGTGCTGTTTCGCACGGCGGACGGCGGGGATTCCTGGCAGATCATTAGCCCCGATTTAACGCGCGAGGAACCTGGCGTGCCGGCGAATCTCGATGCGCCGACGGCGGCGGACGCTCCGGAAGGAAAGCGCCGGGGAGTGATCTATACGATCGGGCCATCACCGGTGCGGGCGGGACAAATCTGGGCAGGAACGGACGACGGGCTCGTGCAAGTGACACAAGACGAAGGCAAGACGTGGAAGAACGTTACGCCGCCGGATTTGACGCCTTGGAGCAAGGTGACGCACATTGCAGCATCGCACTCCGACGCCGGAACCGCGTACGCGGCGGTCGACCGTCACCGGCTGGATGATTTGCAGGCATACGTCTACCGAACGCGAGATTTCGGAAAGACTTGGCAGCGCATTTCGCACGGAATACCAGAGGGGAGCTTTTTGAACTGCGTGCGGGAAGATTCGGCACGCAAGGGTCTCTTGTACGCTGGCACGGAGATGGGCGTTTTTGTTTCTTTCAATGATGGCGAGGACTGGCAGGCGTTGCAGCTCAACTTACCGACGACGTCGGTGCGCGACCTAGTAGTTCACGGCGATGACCTGGTCATTGCAACGCACGGGCGCTCGTTTTGGGTGCTGGACAACGTGACGCCTCTGCGGCAGATGGGCGCGCAGACGGCGGCGGCGGAAGCGTGGCTGTTCCGGCCGCAGACGGCGTATCGCATCCGGCCGGGCTCGGACCAGGGGACGCCGGTGCCGCTCGATGAGCCACTGGCGGCGAATCCGCCGGACGGCGCGGTGCTCGACTACTACCTGCGAGAAGAATCGGCGACGCCAGTGCAACTGGAAATTTTTGATGCTGAGGGAAAGCTGGTGCGGCGGTTCGCGAGCAACGACGAGTTGCCGAAGACGAACCCGAAGGAGATCCCCGTTGCAATGGACTGGGTTCGCGACCAGGCGCCCTTTTCCGACGAGGCCGGGATGCACCGGTTTGTGTGGGACTTGCACTATGCCTTGCCGAAGAGCGTGCGTCGGTCGTTCGACGGACCGTCCGGACCGTGGGCTGCGCCAGGCAGCTACACGGTAAAGTTGACCGTGAACGGCAAGAGCACCTCGCAGCCGCTGCTGGTCAAGATGGACCCGCGCATCGTGACACCGCAGGCGGCGCTCGCCCGTGAATTCCAGGCCGCATCTAGAGTCGCCGCTCGACTGGGAGAAATCTCTGCGGTCATCCAGGAGGCCAAGGATCTGCGGAAGCAAATCGCTACGCAGAGCAAAGAAACCGCCAGCAATGCAGAGCTCTCGAAGGCGCTGGCGGAGTTGGACCAAAAGATCAGCGATCTGGCGGGTTTTCATAGGGACGACGACTTCGGATTGTTCAGACTATCTTTGCCCGGTGGGGAGCCGGCTACTCTGGACAAAGTTTCCACGGCATGGAATGGCCTGCTGCTGATTGTCGAAAGCGCCGACGCGGCGCCGGCTGCCGACGCCGCCACTGCGATTGAAAGCTGGGACGCAGCGAGCAAGAGCGTGCTCGCACGCTGGGAGGCGTTGAAAGAGGACGAGGCGCGGGTCAATTCGCTGCTGCTGAAACTAGGCCTGCCGGCTTTGAAAATCCGGGACTCTCAGCCGGCACACAAGAACTAACGCGGTTGGTTCGATTTACCTATACCATTTGCCGATGCAAAGCTTCGCCGGGAAGAAACGGTTGGCGGGCCGTCCCTCTTTCGCCGCGTACAGGTCATTCAGATTGCGTGGATTGACGGGCAGGTTTGGTATTCTGCTCGACGTGGGAAATAAAGTTCGGGACGCGATTCCAACATACATCCGAATCGGGGCGTTTTTGCCGCTGGGTCTGCTCGGCGTTGCCCTGACTTGCGCGGGGCTGACATTCTCGACCTCGACTCCGGCTGGCGCCTCATCGAAGAGCAACTCGCAGGGACAGCAACCAGCGCCGGCAGCACAGGCAGGGGTGCCCGCGCAACGGCCGGGGCTGAACATCGTGGTACTCGATCCGGCGCACGGGGGCACGGACCTGGGCGCACGCGGCACGGGCGGCGTTCGCGAGAGCGAGATTGTCTTGGAATTTGCAGCGCAGGTTCGAACAGCGCTCGAGTCGCAGGGCTTCCAAGTGATGCAGACGCGGCAGGGAAACGAAAACCCGTCGTTTGATGACCGCTCGGCAATTGCCAACGCGCAACGCGGCGCCGTGTTCGTGACGCTGCACATTGCGTCGACAGGGCTGCCCGGGACGGCGCGCGTATACGTAATGAGCGATTTGCCGGCCAGCGATGACGCATCGGGACTGATTCCGTGGGACCGGGCGCAAGCGCCGTTTCTTCCATTGAGCCGGAAACTTGGGGACCTGGTGCAGGGATTTCTTTCTCAGAGGTTCAAAGGCTCGCCCGGCGTCGCGCAAGCGGCCGCCGTGCGGCAGTTGCGGACGACGGCGGCGCCGTCCATCGCGGTGGAAGTATCGAGCGTATCGGTTGAAGATCGTGGAGAACTCGATCGCATGGCGCCGGGTGTAGCGGATGCCATTGCGCAGGGCGCGGCGGCGTTTCGCCCTTCTTATATTGTGGCGGCAAATCCTGGAGACCGGCCGTGATGCCACGCTGGCGAGTGTGGCTGATCGGCATGCTTTTCTTGGCCGTGATCGTTGCGGCGATCTACTTCCCGATCTTAAGGCGCCACCTGCGGCAAGCGGCGCAAGTCCAGCAGCAGAGCGAAGAGCAGGCGCGACGGGAATTGACGCAGTCGCTGGCGGCGAATCCCGGCGCGCCTTTGGTGAAGACGAAATTATTCTGGTCGTCTGGAGCGGAGGATGGCTCGCTAGCGCCGGTGACCATCGATCTGCCGCTTTCGAAAGATCCCGTGCTGCGGGGAAAGCAGGTGTTGAACACACTGCTCGCCGGGCCGGCGGATGCAGAGCTGAGAACGGTGCCGCCCGACGCGGTGCTCCTGGCGTTTTACTTGTTGCCGGACGGTACGGCCATCGCGGATTTCTCCGAAGCGATGGCGACGTCTATCCCATCGGGGATCACAAGCGAGCAGATGGCGGTGGACTCGCTAACGAAGACGCTGGAAGCCAACGTGCCGCAAGTGCGATGGCTAAAAATTCTGATCCACGGGCAGGAGGTGGATACGCTGGCCGGTCACCTGGACTTGACGCGGACGTTTCTCGTGAACGCCAAGCCAGCACCAATGCCGCCTACGGCCGCGGCACCGCGCGGAGCTTCCGGTGCGGCGGCGCCAACCGCTGGAACTGCTGCGAGCGGTAAGACGCCCACGACGCAGGCACCAGCGCCGTCCAATAAGTTGACACCTGCGACCCCTCCCGGCAAACTTGCGCAACCCGGGGGCAAACCATGAGTTTTGCGCGCGAACGCGCCGATATGGCTGGAGGAAATGTGCGAAACGATGGCCGCACGGCGGACCAGATGCGGCCGCTGAAGATTACGCCGGATTTCATATCCACGGCGGAAGGAAGCGTGCTGATCGAACTCGGCGGCACGCGAGTGATCTGTACGGCGACGGTGGACGACGGCGTGCCAGGATTTCTGAAAGGCAGCGGCAAGGGCTGGGTGACCAGCGAATACGGCATGCTGCCACGCGCTACGGAAGAACGCACGCCACGGGAAGCTACGCGCGGGAAACAGTCGGGGCGCACGTTGGAAATTCAGCGGCTGATCGGGCGGTCGCTGCGCGCGGTCACGGACCAGGAGGCGCTGGGAGAGCGGACGGTTTGGATCGATTGCGACGTCATTCAGGCGGACGGTGGAACGCGGACGGCGTCGATTACGGGTGCATTTGTGGCGCTGGCGCTGGCGTTCGAACGCATGGTCGCGGCGGGCATTTGGAAGAGTTCGCCAATCATCGATACCGTGGCGGCCACCAGCGTGGGAATTGTGGACGATCGTGCGCTGCTGGATCTGGCGTACGAAGAAGATTCGCGCGCGGAAGTGGATATGAATGTGGTGATGACCGGCAGCGGACATTTCGTCGAGATTCAAGCCACGGCCGAGGGGCGGCCGTTTACCGGGAGCGAGATGCAGGACCTGCTGGCTCTGGCGGCTGCGGGGATTCGCCGCCTGACGGACGACCAGCGCACCGTCCTGCCC
>JBGOVR010000200.1:0-7046 GCA_041478205.1 Candidatus Acidiferrum sp. | reverse complement strand
CTCCGCCGCCAACTCCAAAGCTGCAAAGCTGCAATGACCTATGAGCCTAACAGGCGGTTCGGACCGTTGATTAATTGGGATTGCTCGAACTGACCCGTCCTTAGTGGACGATAAGTCGGGTAATCGGACAAGTGCCAATCATTGGCCAGAAACGGGGACCTGGGAGGCGGCGGGTCGCCTGCGCAGCCGCAAACTGATCCATTGCTGGCCGCTTCTTCTCCTTGTCCTTGCACCCGCGCGGGCTTCCCCGTAGAGTGAACTTTCGTCCATGAGCATCTACACCACTCAGCCCCTCACGCTCGGCTCGCTCCATACTTACCCGCTCGCGTCCCGAAAGAGCAAGGTCAGCATCCAGGACTTCGCCAAGCCGCCAGCCAGCAACGCCTCGCTCGCAAAATTCCTAGACTCCCTCCCCAACATCCTTGCCGCGCAGGACCTCCGCCATCTTCTCGCCGCAATCCATCGCGCCCGCAAGCAGCGCAAAGCCATTCTCTGGGGCATTGGCGGTCACGTCATCAAAGTCGGCCTTGGCCCCATTTTCATCGACCTCATGCGCCGCGGCTTCATCTCCGGCATTGCCATGAACGGCGCCGCCCTCATCCACGATTTTGAAATCGCGCTCGCCGGCAACACCTCCGAAGACGTGGAAGCTAATCTCGGTTCCGGACAATTCGGCATGGCCGAGGAGACCGGCGAATACATCAATGAAATGGCCAAACTCGCCGCCCGCATCCGCATCGGCTACGGCGAAGCCGCCGGTCAGTTCCTCAACAGCGGCATTCTCGAAGTCCGCCACGCAAACTCCAGCGTGCTCGTCGCCGCCTACAAACACCGCATCCCGGTGACCATCCATCTCGCCATCGGCACGGACATCCCACACATGCATCCCGCCGTCGATGGCGCCTCTCTTGGCTTGGCCACCCATTATGACTTCCGCCTCTTCTGCTCTCTCGTGAAACAAATGCACCCCGGCGGTATCTATCTCAATTGGGGCTCCGCCGTCCTGCTCCCCGAGGTTTTCTTGAAAGCTGTCTCGGTCGTCCGCAATCTCGGAGTTCCGCTCCGTCCCATCACCACCGCCAACTTCGACTTCATTCAGCACTACCGCGCCTTGCAGAATGTCGTGAAGCGTCCCACCGTGTCCCCGCGTGGCGCTCGCGGACCGGAATCGCGCGGCTACGCCATCACCGGCCACCACGAGATCCTCATGCCGCTAGTTGCCGCCGCCTTGGCGGCCGGTTGGCCAAAGAAGTCCACCCACCGGATTGCTGCGCGAGACAAAAAAAAATGACCGCCTTCGACGACAATCCGTCCAATCCACCAGATCTCCATCCGCCTCCGCAGCCACCGGCGGACACGCCGTCCGTGGTCGAACCACCCGCCACTCCGCTTGCCGGCGATCCCATCACCTACGCAGCCAGCTCTCCCCCCGCTGCGACCAAGGCGCAACTTGCGCTTCCCGAAGACCTTCGTATTTCCTGGTCTTGGCCGCATTTCATCATCTTCATTTTTTTCACCATGGCGAGCTTCCTTGTTGTCCAAACCGGCCTGCTTCTCTACTACGCGCCCCATCAACGCCTTTCCCAGCAGGAGCTCGAGCGCTATCTGCTGAACAAGCCGCAGTTTATCTTCGGCAGCAATATTCTTTGGTACGCCTCGGTCTTTCTATTTCTGTATGTGACCCTCAGCGTCCTGCGAGAATCGCCTTTCTGGAGCTCTCTGGGCTGGAAGAAACTGAGATCCAATCTTTCTGCCGGCCGCGGCCCGTGGGTTTATTTCATTTCCGGCTGCGGCCTGGCCATTTTTGTGGCCCTCGCCAGCTCCCAAGTCCATACCAAAGAAAACCTGCCGATTCAGGAGCTGTTCAAAAGTCGCAGTAACGCGCTCCTTTTGATGGCCATGGCCGTACTCGTCGCACCACTCGTCGAGGAAACCGTTTTTCGCGGGTATCTCTATCCGCTGTTCGCCAAGTCCTTTGGCATCGTGCCCGGCGTGCTCATCACCGGCATTCTCTTTGGCCTCATGCACGGTGCGCAGCTCGGCTGGACCTGGGGCATTGTCACGATGCTTATGGTCGTGGGCGTGATCTTTACCTTCGTGCGGGCCTACACGGGCACCGTCCTCGCCAGTTTCCTTCTGCACCTCGGCTACAATTCCATGATCGCCGTCACCACCATCGTTGGCACCCATGGCTTTACGAAAATTCCCACGTCGCCCTGACGAGTTCGTTTTCTGTCCGCGCCTTCGCTACAATGTAAGCTTCAGAGGCATCTCACGTAGTCGCCGGGCTTTAGCCCGGCGTCTCTTGGTTTTGTAGCGGCCGCCTTCTGAGGCGGGCGCCTCTCGCTTGTGGAGCGGGTGATCGGTCCCTCTTACGAGAGTTTCTGAAACGTTCCGAGGTCGACGAAAAGAATGTACGTAGCCCAACCCATCGAATGGACCGATCGCGGCGTGGTCATGCTCGACCAACGCCGCCTCCCCGGCGAAGAAATTCACCACACCTACACCGACTACCGCGAGGTCGCTCGCGCTATCCGTGAAATGGTGATTCGTGGCGCGCCGGCCATCGGCGTGGCCGCCGCCATGGGCGCGGCTCTCGGCGTCCTTCATTCACCAGCCAAATCCATCGAGGATCTACGCGCGGAATTCACGGAAATCTGCGACGTTCTCGCAAAGACCCGGCCGACCGCTGTCGATCTCTTCTGGGCGCTCGAGCGCATGAAGACGCGCTTCGCCGCGCTGGCGGCGCAATCTGCGGATCTGGCCAAAATCAAACAAGGAATGGTCGCGGAAGCCCAGCAAATCCATCTCGAAAAGAAAGCCACCGACGAAGCCATCGGCCGCTTCGGAGCCGAATTCATGCCCCGCGAAGGCCGGGTCATGACCCAGTGCAACGCAGGAGCCCTGGCCACCGGCGGCATCGGCACCGCCTTAGGCGTAATTCGCGTCGCCGTCGAGCAGGGCAAAAAGCTGCATATCTTGGTCCCCGAGACCCGCCCCTATCTCCAGGGCGCGCGCCTCACCGCCTGGGAGCTCCACCGCGGCGGCATCCCGCTCACCCTCATCACCGACAACATGGTCGGCCACATTCTCAAGACCACCAACGTAAGCGCCGTCGTCACCGGCGCCGACCGCATCGCCGCCAACGGCGATTCCGCCAACAAAATCGGCACCTACCAGATCGCCGTTCTCGCCAAAGAACACAACGTCCCGTTCTACATCGCCGCCCCGGTTTCCACCTTCGATCTCTCCATCCCCGACGGCAGCCACATCCCCATCGAAGAGCGCTCCGCCGCCGAAGTCACCCATCTCCAAGGCGTCCGCATCGCCCCGGATGTTCCTGCCGCCCATCCCGCCTTCGACGTCACCCCCGCCCGCTACATCGCCGCCATCTTCACCGAACGCGGCGTCGCCCGCGCCCCCTACACCGAATCCCTACGCGCCCTCGCCGCCGCTGCGCAACCCGTCGCTGCCGCTGGGTAAACAGTTACGCGCCCTGAAGTTGGTTGCCCCAACCCGTATCGTCCGCCCGAGCCCGCTGACCCACCCGGCCGCCGTCGTCACCGCATCCCGTGGCGTATCCTCTGGCGCACACTGTAGCGCAGGGCGAAGTCCACGTAGCCCTGCGGCTTGTCCCGGCGTAACGCCGCCCCATTTTTCCGCTTGACTTAAAGTTACTAGTACGTTATAATGCGTCTCAGTTAAAAGTGTGGATTCTCGTGCGCTTGAGAATCGTAGGTTCTGTGAAGCTCCGCACCCTTTCCTCAGCGGCAGCTAGTCTTGGTGGTTTGGTCGCCTTAGCGACCTAAGTCCTTTAGAATTCACTCTTACGAACAATGCGCCGAATGGGCGGGGATCTCCTAGTGTAACTCCTTTAGAATCATCATGCGATTTCGCTAAGTCCTTTAGAGCTCACTCTTACGAGGAATGCGCGAAAGGGCGCCAATTACCGATGCGTAACCCCTTTAGAATCAATCTTCCCGTTTGCTAAGTCCTTTAAAGCTCGCTCTTACGAAAAAGACGCCCGTAAGTCCTTTAGAATCTGCTCTTACGAAATCGTGGGTCTGAAAGTCCCATCGAATCAGACTCTTACAAAAAAGGGTGGGGGGGAGGTTAGCGTGACTCCACGCAGACTCGGACGGATGGCAGCTTAGGCCGGGTGAATCGCTAAGACGGCGCGCTCTTGGCGACGGAACATCGCGAAGAAGCCCAGGAGCTGTTTCCACGGCGCGTACTTCTTGTTGAGCAGGCTCATCCCGTGTGCAGCTTCTGCCCCGGTCACGATTTCGGCCTGGGCATCCACCCATTCGCCCAGAACTTTGCCGCGCATGTCGCAGGGCGCGATTCGCACCCGGGGGTTGTTGCGCATTCTTTTCATCTTGCCGGTGTTGCCCACGGTGTAGACGTACAGCTTCGCCGCGGGCGAATCGAGGCTCGTAGCCGGCTCCGCCGCGAACCATATCGGCGTGCGCACGCCTTCCCCGCTCTTGCGAAACGTTTCTAGGTTCAGATACTTGTGCCCCTCAAACGAGGCAAATCCCGCTGTCGCAGCCATGCCACTTCGATGCGCGTCGTTTGAGCCCGGACACAAAAAAGTGGAACAGGCACGAAGCCTGTCCCACCGGAATCACTGCCGGTTGTCCACTTCCGATGTAGGGGCGCAGCATGCTGCGCCCCAGTTTGCCCAGGCCATCGTCTCACAACGCCGCGATTGCCAGAATCGGGTTCTACTTCCGGACGTACGTCGTATCCTCGGTAAACGCATCCTTTTGGTTTTTTTGGAACGTCCACACCTGCCGCAAATGATCGTGGTCCACAAAGGTGTAGATGGCATGGTGCATGTGGCCGTCATCCAGGCTCTTCATGTTCGTCGCGCCCACGAAGTCAAACGTCAGCGTCTTCGTTTCCGGCGCGTAGGTTCCACGCATGGTCGGCTGATTGCGGGCTTCGCAGTAATGCGTCATCTTGACCTGGTCGCCGTCGAGATAATACATCGTGATCATCTCCACGGGTGCGCCGTCTTGGATCATCGAAGAGCGCTCCATCACCACCGACCCTCCGGAGGTGAGCTGGATGTCCAGCGTCTCTTTCATGGCGCTGGGCTGTTGCTCTTCCCAATGGCCCACCAGCGCTTTTAGTTTCTCAAAGGCTTCCGCTCCGCCTCCCGTCGCCGCGGGATTTGCCGCTGGCATCATCGCCGCTGCCAGCACCACCACACTCAGAATTTTCATCCAGCTTTTCATGAAACGTTCTCCTTTCAACAAATTACCAAGTCTATCCAGAAAACAATTTCCGCTAAGTCAGCCTTGACGCGGCGCCGCTGCCGGCCCGGCCACGCGTCCAAACCTCTGCGTCGCGAATCCCACGATCCCGCCCAGCAGCATCCCGGGCAGCACGATGTCCCAGAACAAACCCATTCCCGCATGCAAAACGACCAGCAGGCTCAGCACTGCCGCAATCCCGATACCCGCGACGATCCCGACCGGCACGGAGCGAACTTTCTGCGAGCAATATCCAATAGCCACGCCTGCAACCAGTCCCTTCAGAAGCGAAAACGTGATCACGCTTCCCATCATCGGAGCAAGTGACGGCTCGAAGAAACCGCTCAAACCATCCAGCAGGCCCAGCGTGCCTCCCAGTGCCAATCCGAGCATGGGTTTCGTGAGGCTCATGGTCTCCTCCGTCAAATGCGTGACCCACTCCGTCGCGGGTTCACTTGGCGCTCGCGTCGGCTTGCATGACCCCGAAGAGATTTTGCAAAGCAAAGATGGTTGCGATGAATTCGGTTTATCGCGTTACCGCTGCCGTTGCCGGAGCGCTTCCGTACCGTTGCGTGGCATACCCGACGATCACACCCACGATGCTGCCGGGGAGAATAATTTCAAAATAATAGCCGTGCTGTAGGTATGCAACCAGAAACGCCAACGCAAAGCCGACTGCTAGCCCAAACAGAATTCCCAGAAACAACGAATTCACCTTGCGCGCGAAAAAGCCGATGGCCACGCCCGCGATGATGCCCTTGACCGTCGATCCGATGATGATGCCGACAATTCCAGGGCGCGCCGCCGGTGTGAACCATGACGTCATGCCGTCCACGGCTCCCAAAACGGCTCCCAGCAATACTCCGAGCAGAATCTTATTCATAGAGGACCCCTCCGTTGGAACCGGATTCTCTCCCTGTTCACGGTTCTTTACAACGAAAGATGGAATTCCTTTAAGGGCTATCGGCGGGTAAGCAGCAGAAGTGCCACGCGCATCACTAAGTAAGCTGCTATCAATAGGATAGCGACGCTATGGCGCCGGTAGAAGCGGCCTGCCTTGTCCAGAAATGTTTCTTCCCGCGCGCTCACCGACAGGCCATCGAGGTAGCGGGAGACGTCCGCGGCCAATGCCGTAACGCCGGAATACCGATTTTCCGGATTCGCAGCCATGGCTTTCGCGCAGATGGCCTCGAGCGATTTGTCTATCCGCCGCACAAGTTGCGAGGGCTTGCCGTGCGAATGTTCCGCCAGCAAAAACCGCAACAGCGCGCCGAGTGAAAAAATGTCGCTGCGTTCATCCAGATGTTCGATGTCTCCCTGCGCCTGCTCCGGTGACATATATCCCGGCGTACCCATCACCGTGCCGTGGCCAGTCACCGATGAGACTTGCGTCGTAGCGCGTTCCACCTCTTCAGCACTCGGTGCCTCAAGCAGCGTCGCCTGGGGATCGCGATTGACAGTTTTTTCGTTGGCCGGCCCGCGCAAAATCTTGGCGAGGCCCCAATCCAGTACGAGTATTTCCCCGAACGGGCCGGCCATGACGTTCGCCGGCTTCAAATCGCGATGCAGCACGCCGCGTGCGTGAGCGAACGCTACCGCATCGCAAATGCGCAGAAATAGCCGCAGCCGGTCGGGAACCGATTCAACGGTTTCGATGTGTTTGTCGACGCGCTGTCCCTCGACGAACTTCATGGTGTAGAAGACGCGTCCATCCGCCAGCGTTCCCACGTCGTGCACCGGCACGATTCCCGGATGTTCCAGCTGTGCGAGTACTTGTGCTTCGCG
>JBGOVR010000125.1:0-13941 GCA_041478205.1 Candidatus Acidiferrum sp. | reverse complement strand
TGCGCCCTGTCAGCGCCCCAGGGTCAGCCCACCTGCCGGCACCATCCGCGCAAACGTCACTTCGAGGAGGCTTTTGATGGCTACAGCAACCGCAGCAGTGCAACCGAATGTCAAGATTGGTCCGACCAAACTTCTCATCAACGGGAAGTGGGTGGACAGCACATCCGGCAAAACATTCCCCACGGTCAATCCTTCCACCGGCGAAGTCATTACCCAGGTGGCCGAGTCCGATGCTCCCGACGTAGACAAGGCCGTAAGCGCGGCCCGCGCGGCCTTTGAGAAGGGACCCTGGCGGCGAAAGATGACCGCCTCGGCGCGCGGCGTGCTGATGAACAAGCTCGCCGACCTGATCGAGAAGAACGCCGACGAGCTAGCCCAGCTCGAAGCGCTGGACAACGGCAAACCGGCACACATCGCTCGCGTGGCGGACCTGCCGCTCACCATCGCCTGCTACCGCTACTACGCCGGCTGGGCCGACAAGATTGAGGGCAAGACCATCCCGGTCAACGGCCCGTATTTTTCCTACACCAAACATGAGCCTGTCGGCGTTGTGGGACAAATCATTCCCTGGAACTTTCCGCTCTTGATGCAGGCGTGGAAGCTGGGTCCTGCGCTGGCCGCGGGCTGCACCGTGGTCATGAAGCCCGCCGAGCAAACCCCGCTGACCGCCTTGCGCGTCGGCGAGCTCATCATGGAAGCGGGTTTCCCCGAAGGCGTCGTCAACATTCTTCCCGGCTACGGCCCCACAGCGGGCGCGTCCATTGCGCGGCACATGGATGTAGACAAGGTCGCCTTCACGGGCTCGACGGAAGTCGGGCACCTCATCATGAAGGCCGCGGCGGAAACCAATCTCAAGCGCGTGACCCTCGAACTCGGCGGCAAGAGCCCCAACATCGTGTTTGCGGACGCCAATATGGACGAAGCCATCGAAGGCTCGCACCAGGCGCTCTTCTTTAACCAGGGCCAGTGCTGCTGCGCCGGTTCGCGGCTGTTTGTCGAAGACAAGTGCTACGACGAGTTCGTGGAGAAGAGCGTAGCTCGCGCCAAGAATCGCACCGTCGGCAGTCCTTTTGACAAGAACACCGAACAAGGCCCGCAGGTCGATCAGGACCAGTTCAACAAGGTCATGAGCTACATCGATGCGGGCAAGCAGGAAAAAGCCCATCTGGCTACCGGCGGCAACCGCGTCGGCGACAAGGGCTATTTCATCGAGCCCACCGTATTTACCGACGTGCAGGACAACATGAAGATCGCGCGCGAAGAAATCTTCGGCCCGGTCATGACCATCCTGAAATTCAAGGATATCGACGAAGTCGTCGAGCGCGCCAACAAAACCATGTACGGACTGGCCGCCGCGGTTTGGACCAAGGACATCACCAAGGCTCACGCCATTGCGGACAACGTGCGCGCCGGAACCGTGTGGGTTAATTGCTTCGACGTCTTCGATGCCGGCACGCCATTCGGCGGATTCAAGCAATCTGGCCTTGGCCGCGAACTCGGCGAATACGCCCTGTCGAACTACACCGAAGTCAAAACCGTCACCATCAAACTATGAGGCGATGAGCCAAACCAGCGGCAACTTTCTTACGACCGGCAAATTGTTTGACGCGATTGCGGAACGGGCGGGCACATGGCCCGCCCGTTCTGTCGTTGCGCTCTTTTTTTGCTATTGCTATTAGCGCCGCCGCCCTCCTATTTCCATTCGCCGTGAGGAGCGCGTTAATTGCCGGCGCAGATTCAAATGTCCGTCACCTTGCGCGATTACGACCCGCACGACTTCGCCGCGGTCCATCGTCTGGACCAAGCGTGCTTCCCTGCCGGCATTGCGTATTCAAAGACTACGCTCAAATACTTTCTGTCTCTTGCGTCGGCCGACTGCGTTGTCGCAGCGGAAGAAAATCGCATTGTGGGTTTTATCCTCACCGAGGAGAATCCGCCGCTCGCCCATGTGATCACCCTGGATGTAGCTGAGTCGCACAGACGGCATGGAACGGGTTCCCTGCTGTTGGCGGAAATCGAAAAGAATCTAGGCCTGCGCGGCGTGCGCACCGTGCTTCTGGAAACGGCGATCGAAAACGAGGCGGCGGTTGCCTTCTGGCAGCGGCACGGCTATCGTATTGAAGCGGTGTTGAAGCGCTACTATCTCGGCCGGCTGGACGGCTACGAGATGCGCAAAATCCTGCCTGCGGCGCCTGTGAACACGGAATTCAAAAAACGACCCGGAGAAGCCCATTGAACGACTATCTCTTGTCCGTTGTGCTGGGGATCATCGAAGGCCTAACGGAGTTCCTGCCGGTAAGCTCCACCGCGCACCTGCGGCTCGCCGAGGCTTTGCTGCACATCGACCTCGGCAGCGGCTACTGGAAGATGTACACCATCGTGATTCAGCTCGGAGCGATCCTGTGCCTGCCGGTGTACTTCCGCGAGCGCATCGCGAAGTTTTTTTCCACTTTCCCCGCGGGCGAGCGCGGCGATCGCACGGTCTTGACACATCCTCTGGGTCTGACCGTCGTCGCGTTCGTGGTTACCGCGATTCCGGCGTTCTTGTTCACCAAAGTCATCGGCAAACATCTGGAAAGTTTGTACATCATGGGTAGTTCCCTGTTGATTGGCGGTATCGTCATGTGGATCGTCGATGCGATGAACGCCAAGTGGGAAGCTGCCGGGCCGGGCGCTCCCGGAAGCCGCATTCACACCTGGCACATGGAAGAGATGAGTCTGGGCCAGGCGATGTGGATCGGCGCGTGCCAGATTCTCTCGGCTGTATTTCCAGGCACATCGCGCTCGATGTCGACGATCGCGGCCGGGCAACTCGCGGGAATGTCGCGGGCTTCGGCTTTGGAATTCTCCTTTTTCCTTTCGATCCCAACCATGGTGGTGGCCACTTGCTACGACCTTCTGAAGTCCCTCAGGGGAAAAGGTGAAAACGCTATCGGCGTTTCGCATGTCGATCCACACGGATGGGTGGTGCTGGCGATTGGCTTTGTGGTGTCCTTCGTGGTGGCCTTCGGCGCCGTGGCATGGTTCCTGGCTTGGGTTAGAAAGCATGGATTCGTACCCTTCGCGATCTATCGGATCATCGTGGGAATTGCGGTGCTGGCGTGGGCGGCGAGGCTGATCGGATAAGGATTCTTGGAACATGGGCCTGGAAACGATTTGTTTGAGCACGGATGTCTGGTATATTAAATTTGGTTTTGGCTTTTCTTCATACGGGCGCGCGATAGCGCCAACGTGCCCGTCGCAACACTCAGCCTTCCCCCAATGCTGAGGAGAATCATGTGCGCTTTCTGACCCCTACCGACAACAAACGGCTCAATGAGCTGATTGGCTTCTTGTGTATGACGCTGGCCATATTGATGGCCCTGGCGCTGATTTCCTATTCGCCGCATGACGTGGCGCTCAACGTCAGCGCGCCCCCGGCGGATGGTCCGCTGGCGCGCAACTGGATTGGACCGGTAGGCGCGTACGGCGCCGACCTGCTGTTCCAGGTCTTGGGTTTTGCGGCGTTCCTGCTTCCCTTGGCGATTGGGATGCTTGGCTGGCGATGGTTCCGCAGCCGTGCCACAGATTCACAGACCGCCACGCTGATCGGTTACGCGCTGCTGTTGCTGGCGCTGCCGTCGTTGCTGTCGCTCTGGCACTTTCCTGAAATTCGCGGGGCCGTTCCGCCGGGCGGCTTGCTGGGTACGCTGGTCTCCAACGGACTCCTGACTGGATTTAACTTGTGGGGCGCCAATCTCGTGGCCATGGCGCTGTTGATCACGGCGCTGTTTATGACCACGCGCTTCTCGTTCTCTGGGGCGCACGCGTGGGCCAGCAGTTCAAAGGGGCCGATTGGAAGGGTCGAGAAATTTGGCATGCTGCAGAAGGCCCAGGCGCGCTGGCACGAGTGGCGTGAGGAGCGGGAACAACAACGGATGCGGCGGCGCGTGGAAGAGACTCGCATTTCGGGACGGAAACCGGTCACGCAAGCTTCTGGCAACGCCGGGGTTTTCAGCGAGCTGCAGAAGTCCATTCGTGTAGCCGACGAAAGCGATATTTTCACAGAGGAAAAGGAACAAGACAAACCGCGAGAGCACAAGACGCCGATTTTCGTTCTGAACTCCGACAAGCCCGAAAAGCCGGCCGCTAAGAATACGAGCTCGCCGAAGATCGCCAAGGGGAGCACCCATTACAAGCTGCCATCGGTTTCTCTGCTGCGCGAAGGAGAACGCGGCCAGAAGCTGGACGAAGAGGAATTGAAGCAGCGAGCTCGAGCGATCGAGAACAAGTGTCTTGAATTTGACGTTCAAGGCCGGGTGACGCAGATCAATCCTGGGCCAGTGGTCACGACATTTGAATTCAAGCCGGAGGCGGGCATCAAGTACAGCCGCATTATCGGTTTGACCGAGGATTTGTGCCTGGCGCTGCAAGCGGAATCGATCCTGATTGAGCGCATCCCGGGCAAATCCACGATCGGCATCGAAGTGCCGAATCTGAACCGGCAGACGATCGCGTTGCGGGAAATCATCGAAGCGTCGGAATTTACGAATTCGCCGAGCAAGCTGACGCTGGCGATGGGGCGCGACCTGCACGGGCGGATTCGCGTCACGGACCTGGCGGCGATGCCACACCTGCTGATTGCGGGCTCGACAGGAACCGGCAAGAGCGTGTTCATCAACGCTCTGATGATGTCGATTTTGTATAAGGCCAGCCCGGAAGAAGTGAAGTTGGTGCTCGTTGATCCGAAGCGCCTGGAGCTTAATCTTTACGAGAATATTCCGCACCTGATCGCGCCGGTGGTGACCGACCCGAAGATCGCTTCGAACGTCTTGCGCAACGCCACGAGGGAAATGGAGAACCGGCTGAAGCTGCTGGCGCAGCGCGGCGTGCGCAACATCGATCAGTACAACCGTACCTTTCAAAAGGCGCAGTCCCTGTCGCTATTCGACAACGTGGAGGAGAGCGAACACAAGCCGCTTCCCTACCTGGTTATCGTAATCGACGAACTTGCTGACTTGATGATGGTCGATACCAACAACGTCGAGGAATCCATTACGCGGCTGGCACAGATGGCACGTGCGGTGGGTATCCACTTAATTCTGGCCACGCAGCGGCCGTCGGTGGACGTGATCACGGGCTTGATTAAGGCGAACTTCCCTGCTCGCATATCGTTTCGCGTGGCCAGCAAAGTCGATTCACGGACGATTCTGGATGCGAATGGCTCGGAGTCGCTGCTCGGCAAGGGCGACATGCTGTATCTGCCGGCGGGCTCGGCGCGGTTGCACCGGATCCATGGGCCGCTGGTCAGCGAAGACGAGATTACCGCGGTTTGCGATTTCTGGCGGGAACAAGCGCAGGCGAAATACAACGAGCAGCTTTTGGAAGCGCCCAAGGATGAAAACGGCAAGCCCGAAGCAGGTCAGGACGGCGAAGCGAGCGGCGGCAGCGAAGCGGATGACGAGCTGTTTCAAGATGCCGTGCGCGTGGTATGCGAGATGGGACGCGCTTCCACCTCTACACTGCAAAGGCGGCTGCGCATTGGCTACGGCCGTGCCGCTCACTTGATCGACTTGATGGAGAGAGATGGCATCGTTGGCCCGCCGGACGGCACGAGGCCCCGCGAAGTGCTCAAGAGCCGCGAGTGGATGCGTGAGTTCGACGAATCCGCTCAGTAGCAACGGCGCTTTTCGGCTGTGTTAGAACCCGCGCTCGCAATCCGCGATTGACCATCACTTCTATTTATTTACACATGTCGTTATCTCGGCCTGAGGTATTCTATCGTATAAATAATATCGATTGACAAAGAACACGAGAGATGTAATATCCGACAGCATGTCACCTGCAACGCTCATGCTTGTCAGCTTGGCGGTGATTGTCCTGCTGCCAATCGTGCCAGCATACCTTCTGTTCAAATTTCTGCCATCTAGGGGTGATGTTTCGGGACTTCTTCAGGGCCTCGAACTTAAGCTGGGCGGTGCATTTGCTGGGTACTTCGCCCTTGTCGTTCTCATCTTGTTCCAAATGCCGCGCCTTAAGGACACGTTGCAGGACACTCGTCCCGAAATATGGGAAGTAGAGGGCCAGCTTACTGACGAGAACGGCAATGCCATCCAGCCCCTAAGCCCGGCGGACATACAGCTGGAACCTCAAAATCTTAACTTCAAACCCAATGGTGAGTTTCGAGCGACGTTTGCCACCACAGTTAGACCCGACGGCATCGGATTCGAATTTCCCAAAATTTACGTCAGTCATAAAGACTACGGAACCGTCACAATTTCACTAGGTCCTCCAGAGACTGCGGACGTCTTTCAGAAGCAACGGGACCAAGCTCATCATCACATCAGCCTCAACCCCGTTAAACTGACGAAACCTCCCTCTTATTCGCCAAGCGGTCAACCACCTATAAAACTAAGTACTCCCCCGTACTCTAGCGGTGGCAGCGCGATTTCGTCAGTGACGGATCCATCAAATTTGGGGTCTCGGCCGTGAAGACGCGCCCATCTGCGTTTACTTTCACTCAGTTTGCGGCCATCTGCGGGCTATTCGTTTTACTCTCGGCGATGTTTCCAGCGCCGGCAAAGGCCGCGCTACTTCGCGGCCGATTGGAGCGCGTTGATCAATACGGAAACCACTATCCGGCGCCCGGAATAACCGTCACGGTTTATAACGCGAACTTAGGCAGATCTGCACCGGTCGTTACCGATGGTGCCGGAATGTACTACCTCAATATACCCGCGGGCGGGTACGTGCTGGAAATTTGGGTTTCAAATCCTCCCCGCGTCTACCAAATTACGGTCTTCGAGCCGAACACGGATATACCGCCGATCATCGTCTGACCGACTTGTCGACCAACCGCAGGCGACCCACCTTGCGCCTCCGTCGATGATGGGGCCTTCTCGCGGGTAGCAGCCTTTTCGTTCGGGCTTTTGTGCTGGCAAAGCCGTTGAGGATTTGACTCTTCCGCTCAGCACCCCTAAAATTGAAAAACTCCAGTGTGCCGGGGTAGCTCAGTGGTAGAGCGCCGCCCTGAAAAGGCGGGCGTAGCCAGTTCGATTCTGGCCCCCGGCACCATTAACCCGCAGACTGAAGGCGTCGCATTACTTGACTGCGCTTTGGATCTCGGGAAAAGTACGCGCCTTCCCATAGTTCGGCGGCGGAAACTACGCTCAAACCTAGCCCTTGCGGCTCCAGTTCTTTAAGGCGCCGGGTGACATGCGCGACTGCGTTGAAGTGATCAGTCACCCAATCGGTGTCAATCAGGAAGGAAAGCGGCGTCATAGTCGCGGTTCGGCTCGGGTTGCGATCGAGCGATTGTCGTAGATCTCTCGCTTTAATTCTTCCGCATCAACCAAACCTGCCCATCCGCCGGCAGTCCGCTCTAACCAATCTGCGCTTCTTCTGGAGGATGAAGAGACAATCGTGATGGTGACCTCGTCGCCCTCATTAAGCTCCAGAGCTTCTAGCGGCTTCAAAGTACCGTCAGAAAACCGTGCTCTTATGGTTGATCCCATGTCTTCTTTCCTTCGCAACCAGCGCTGTGCAACATTCATGCCCCTGCAGCCCGATTGTAGCAGTTGTACCGTTCGCATTAAACGGCGCTCGGTTCCCTGGTTATGCCGCTGGCACTACAAATCGAGGCGACCGTATTGCGGCCTCAAACGGCCTTCCCCTTAAAACAGGTGGAACCTTACGCGCGGCGATTTAGCTTATCTGATCACCTCGCCGATCACACCGTGTGACGCACGTCACATCGGTGTGTAACGTTGCTCACTGCGGGGTTGGGGTACCCGGCGCAGACTGTAGTTGACAAGGCTGGCAAGTGAGCTGCCCTGTGGAGGTGATCTCCAATGGCACGTTCCGCAATCGCAGAAGTCCCGATCCCAAAAAACTTGGTTCCGCCGACTCGCTCGCTTCCGGGCCCGATTCCTGTAGCGGCGCGCGCCGGAGCGGTTCGCGGTCCTGTGGGCGGCGCGTTCCTGAAGGATGCCCTGCTGGAAAACAACCGTATCGCGAGTTCGTCCAAGACGATGGACCTGATGGTGGCGTTGATGGTTCACGCCGTGCTTATCGGAGGGCCGATTCTGGCGGGCTTGTACTACACGGATACGCTCAACCTGAAACAGTTCGCAGCGACGCTGCTGGTTGCGCCGCCTCCGCCGCCACCGGCTCCTCCCGCGGCTGCCGCGATGATCAAGACGCAGGCACCGAAGCGCGTGCTTATGCAGAGCGGAAAACTGCTCGCGCCGACGTACATCCCGCGACAAGTGGCGCAGATCAAGGAGGCTCCGCTGGAAGCGGATGCCTTCGCGGGCATCGCCGGGGGCGTGCCGGGTGGAGTGCCCGGCGGCACGATGGGCGGGGTGATCGGCGGAATTATCGGTGGGACGCCAACCGCGTTTAAGCCTGCGGCGCCTACCAACGAAGGGCGCAAACAGCCGCTGCGTGTAGGTGGCAGGGTCCGCGAGCCCAGGGTGATCACCAAAGTGGCTCCGGAATATCCGGCCCTAGCGCGGCAATCGCACCTGAGCGGTGAGGTGGTGATTGACACGGTCCTGGATGAACAGGGCAACGTCACGGACATGAAAATCGTGTCTGGGCCGCCGCTATTGTACAACGCGGCGCTGGTGGCGCTGGGCAAGTGGAAGTATGAACCGACGTACTTGAACGAGCAGCCGATCGCGGTGCGGATGATCGTCACGGTGCGCTTCCAGATGGGCGGTTCCCAATGAAGAGCAACGTCCTTGACGCGAGCGTGGACTTGGCGCGGAGTCCGGTGGTACGCGGCCGAGCGGAAGGCGGGCCTACGGGCGGGCGAGTTATTTATTGGCACCGCGAATTGCCTCCGCAGAATGCAGAGCCGATGGGAGAGCACGTGGTGGAGGCCACGAGCCAGCGCGTGCCAGGCACGCTCGCGCATCGGGACGAGTTGTGGCACCAATGTTACGAGGATTTGATGGAACAACTGCGTAACCGGCTGGAGCAGGAGGTGGTGCGTCTCGGAGGCACCTACGCGCACGTACTGGGGGAGTCCGTGGACAGTAAGCACAGCGACACCACGAGCGAAGCGTGGCTGCACGGCCGCTTCACCTACGTGCTCTACGCCCGGCGTTAATCGAAGCAAAGTATCTTGGGGGTGCGACTATGCTTCTACGTTGCAGCGTTCTTTTCGGTGCGTTGGTTTTAGCATTGTGCCTCGTGCGGGCACAGAATCCGCCTGCGGCGACGAGCAAAGTAGCTACAGTGCGCACGATCGGCTCATCCGGGAAGCAAACCTACCAGCAGTATTGCGCTGCGTGCCACGGCGCCGACGCCCGAGGCGACGGACCTGCCGCGTTCGTGCTGAAGACACCGCCGCCCGATCTGACTACGCTGGCCAGGCGCCACGGCGGGAAATTCCCGAATGAGTATGTCAAAGACGTGCTGCGCTTCGGCACGCGAATCGTCTCGCATGGTTCGTCGGATATGCCGATCTGGGGACCGATCTTCGGGTCGCTGGACAACTACAACCAGCCCGCGGTGCAAAAGCGCATCAAGGATTTGTGCGAGTACCTGGCATCGATTCAGGAAAAAGAGTCGTAGCGCGCGTCTCGCGAGACCTGCGGCAAAAACCGGGTTGAGCTGTTCGCGACCTGCTGCCTCGCGTCATTGGCGAACGAGTTCGACGCGGCGGTTGCGGGCGCGGCCTTCCATGGTGTCATTGGATTCGACGGGACGCGTGGCACCGAAGCCGGCGGGCGACAGACGGTCAGGAGCGATGTGGTAGCGGGTGACGAGGGCTTGCTTCACCGCGGTGGCTCGGCGCTGCGAAAGATCCAGGTTGAAGGTGTCGCCGCCGATGTTGTCGGTATGTCCCTCCACACTGAGCTTCCAATCGGGATGTTCGCCGAGAACCTGGGAGATTTCTTTTAAGACGGCGTCCGATTCCGGCCGGAGTGCATCGCTGGCAAAGTCGAAGTAGATGCCGTAAATCTGAGCGCGGCCGCTGGTGGCGAGCTGCTGTGCGATCTGCTGGCTGGGCTGTTCCCTTTCCTTCTCTTTGCCGGGTGGCCAGGTGATTTTGATGACTTGAAGGCGATCGCTGGTCTCGCCTTGCTGCCACGCCAGCGCCAACGGATTATCCAGGTCATCCAGGAAATAAAAATTGGTTTCTTCGTCACTATCCGCTGGTTTACACGCGGCGTGCAGGGCTGGCAGCTCCACTCGCTGATTGTTCACTAACACGGGAAACGCCAAGTCGTTGGCTTCTACGCGGTGCAGGGTGCAGGAAACTTCCGGGGTCAGGCCAAAACCTGGTAAGGGTAAGCTCGGGACGCTCTGATCCTTTTGCGTGGTGCTTGCCGCCGGAGCATTTGGCGCGTTCATGAGTTTCTTGAAGCCCTGGAGTAATTGCTGCAGACCATTGACTCCGTATTTGAAGTCGGTTTTGCCGGAAGTCTTCAGGTCGTTCAAGGTGGCTTTGGAAATGCTGATGGCCGTTGATCCCGGGTATTTCTCTTCCTGCTCTTGGCAAAACCATTCGCGATACTCGCCGGAAGTCTCCAGGTCCGCGCGAAGGATGGTGCGCGCGCAAGCGATTTTTCGTGGCGGCTTTGGCGGGCCCTGTTGGCTAGCTTGTTGGCCAAGCATTGCGGCGAAGTCAGGCTCCGAGGGCAACTGCGCCGAATATCTCATGTGGACGGAATCCGCGGCCGTGGAGTCGAAGCTTTTGATCGACTCGTAGTCGCCCGCCAACGGTTGATTGATGGCGGTAACGACGGTGAGGCCCTCTTGCAGGGGAATCTTGCTGGCGGGAGAGGCGATCAAGTCGGACGGCGCGGCCTTCCAGTTCGGAAGCGTGTGAGCGCCTCCACCGCCGCTCGGACCTTTGCCGGTGACGGCGTTGACGAGACCTCCCACGTCATTGTGTTTGTAGGCTTGCTGGATCTCGTCGACCTTCTTCTTGGCTCGATAGCCGACGTAGAGTACGCCTCCCACCACGGTGACGGCGCAAAGGACGACGATTAGTAACAGCGCGAGAAGGATGTTTCTCCCGGTATTCCCTTTCGCTGGGGACGGAGGCGGCACCGGCGGGACTGACGGGGACGCGGCTCTTAGTGCAGCGGGCGTCGCGGGCAAATCGGGTGGAGGAGCACTTGCAGCGGCGCTGGCTCCGAGTGGTTTTCCGCATTTCGTGCAGAACTGCGCGTTGATTTCGTTGGGGCTTCCGCACTGCGTGCAAAAGCGCTTGGGCGCCGCCGCGGAGAGAACATCTATTGGTGCGCCGCACTTCGTGCAGAAACGCTGGCTACCTTCCAGCGGAGACCCACATTTTGCGCAAACTGTTGCCATGGAGAACCTCAGCGAAGAGAAGGAATTTAGAGTAGAAGGTATCGTGCTTCGGCTGCCTTCGCAAGCCATCGGAGCTGAAGCAGATGCGGCGAAACTTTATGGCTGTTTTACTGGTGCCCTGACGCGCTGCTCTTCGCTTTCGCTTGCCGGTCTGCGTCGGTTTCCGCGGCGCCGGTGATCAGCCGCGCACCGCGGCTAAACGTCAGGTATTCAAATCCCCATTGGATAAATACGAGCAGGCGATTTTGAAACTCAACGATGTACATAAGATGGATGAACAGCCATATCAGCCAAGCCGGTAGCCCGGAAACGTGAAGACCAAAAATATTCGCCACCGCCGAGGCCCGGCCAATCACAGCCATGTCGCCTTTATCAAAATACCGGAAAGGCGGTGGAGTCTTGGTTCCCTTGAGGCGGGCGCGAATCGCTTTCGCGGCATAAGCACCGCCCTGAATGGCCACTTGCGCGACACCCGGCAGTGGCTTGCCATTTTCGCCGCCGGCCAGCGCTAGATCGCCGGTGATAAAAATATCTGGATAGTTCGGGACCGTCAGATCCGGTTTCACTTTGATGCGGCCGCTGCGGTCGGTTTCCGACTTGGTGCGTTCCGCGAGCTTCTTGCCGAATTCGGTGGTCATTACACCACCGGCCCAGAGAACGGTTTTTGCGGCAAGTCTCTGGATGGCTTCCCCGTTTTTGTAGGTGACGCCGACGTTGTCTATCTCCGTAACCATCACGCCTTTCATGACCTCCACGCCTAGCCGCTTGACTAACTTCTCGGCCTTGGCGGACAGATCTTCCGGGTAGGCCGTCAGCACACGATTGCCGCCCTCCATCAAGATGATTCGCGCTTCCTTCGGGTTGATTCTGCGGAAGTCGTTCTTGAGGGTTTCATTGGCGATTTCGGCCAACGCTCCGGCGAGTTCCAGGCCGGTGGCGCCCGCGCCCACGATTACGAAGGTCAGCCAGGCACGAGCTTCCTCGTCGGTTGCGGCGCGCTCCGCCCACTCAAATGCATATAGAATTTTGTGACGGATTGCGGTAGCCTCTTCGACGGATTTGAGGCTCGGCGCCCACTCGCGCCAAGCGTCGTTTCCGTAGTAGGACGTTTGCGAGCCCGTTGCGACGATCAGGGAATCGTAGCTGAAGTCCGCGCCATCCCGCAGAATGACGCGTTTCGCGTCTGGGTCAATATCCACGGCTTCGCCGAGAAGCACTTGGGTATTTTTTTGGCGACTCAAAACCCCGCGTAGAGGAGCCGCAATTTCTCCCGGCGAGAGCGAACCCGTCGCTACTTGGTAGAGGAGCGGCTGAAACAAATGAAAATTACGGCGATCGATGAGTGTGACTTCCACGGGAGCGCGCCGGAGCTTTTGCGCGGCGTTGAGTCCCGCGAAGCCGCCACCCAATATCAAGACGCGATGCAGCGGTGCCATCGTCAACACCCCTTTCTGAGTAACCGGACCGCCTTTCGCATCATCTCACCCAATGTGATTGTCTCATTTTTGATTCGTCAGCGGCACGAACGGGCGCTGCCGGTTTGGTTTCTTGCGGCCGCTTTGTTGGTGCTTGCTCCAAGCCTCTGCGCGCAAGGAAGCCCTAAGCTGATCTCGACAGGCGCTTCGGTATCTCTGTCCGTCCCGGCGGACATCGCCCCGCCTCCCCAGACCATCGTGATCGGATTTCTCGGCGGCTTCGTGCGACATGACGACGCCGTACACAGCGAGGTTCAGCTTGCTCAACGCCTGCGCAGCGAGTATACGGCGGGTGTGCGCGTCGAGGCCTTCGAGAATCGCCGCCGCGACGATGCCCATAAGTTGATTCTGAGTTTTGTTGCGGCAGATCATGATGGCAGACCAACCGGCGAGCAGAAGCGTGCGGCGCGGGTCATTCTTTACGGGCATAGCTGGGGCGCCAATGCCGTGGTGGCGCTGGCGCGCGACCTCGAGACCAACGGCATTCCCGTGCTGCTGACCGTGCAGGTGGATAGCATCGCCAAGGGCGGGCAGAACGATGGCGTCATTCCCGGCAATGTCGCGCAGGCGGTAAATTTTTATCAAGACAAGGGCTTTCTGCACGGCCAGCGGCAAATCCGCGCCGCCGATGCTACCCGCACGCAGATTTTGGGGAACTTCCGGATGGATTACGCCGCGAATCCCATCGCTTGTCCTCAATATCCATGGTTCGACCGGATTTTCATGAGGAGCCACATTGAAATCGAGTGCGATCCATCCGTGTGGCAGCGCATCGAGACCTTGATTCGCGAACAACTGCCCGCGCAGGTGGCCCGTGAAAGCGGCGCGCAATGAGTTGCCCGGCATGATCGAGCGGCTCGCGCGGTGGACGCATGCTCTCAAAAACCCGGCTACGAGATTTGATTACTCGCCGCCCGCTCGCTATCCGTATCTTGTTTTCGTCGAAGTATTCCTTTTCTCAGCGTACGTGGCGCTGTACATCTGGCGCTTGCAAATTACGCACCCGGAATCGTGGATCGTTTTTCCGCTGTGGCTGACCGCAAGTTTTCTGGGCCATCGGGACACGCCGAAAACCATGGGCTGGCGGGCCGACAATCTGTGGTCCGCGGCGCGGCACCATGCCACGGTAATCGGCATGTGCGTTATCGGCGTGTGT
>JBGOVR010000250.1:0-2924 GCA_041478205.1 Candidatus Acidiferrum sp. | reverse complement strand
GCTCCCCTCTCGTTACCGTCCTGATCGATACCTACAACTACGGCCAGTACGTTGAGGAGGCCGTCGAGAGCGTGCTGGCGCAGGATCTTCCCGTGGAACAAAGGGAGATCCTGGTGGTGGATGACGGTTCGACGGACGACACGGAGGAGCGTTTACAGAAATTCGGGGATTCCATTGCGTATCTGCGAAAGCCGAACGGGGGACAAGCCTCGGCGTTTAATTTTGGTCTCGAGAAGGCTCGTGGAAAGATCGTGGCCTTCCTGGACGCGGATGACTACTGGCTGCCTGGAAAACTACGGCGCGTCGTCGAGGAGTTTGAGAAACATCCCGACGCGGGCATGGTGTACCACACGATTCGCCAGTTGAACTCGCGAGAAGGTGTTTTCCAGGACGGCGGACTTCCTTTGCTTTCGGGGTTTCTTCCCTCGAATACGAAAGACCTATTGAGCTACGTTTTGTATCCAACCTCATTTCTGGCATTCCGGCGAAGCGCGTTGGAGCCTTTGCTGCCGATTCCGGAGAAGTTGACGATCCAAGCGGACGCGCATTTGTCGGGACTGGTTATTTTTCTGGCGCCGATTGTGGGCGTGCCGGAGTGTTTGGCGGTGTACCGGGTGCATGGGCAGAACCTGTTTGCCGACCGCTCCGAGGGCAGCAAGCCGCGGCACGAACTGCGCATCAGAACTCGACGGGAACTTGTCGAAGGGATGAAAGCCTGGCTGACAAGGCGCGGCTACGATCTCAGGCAGCCCAATTTGCGCATGCTCTTCAAACAATGGGATCTCGCGCAAGAGGGAGACCAATTCGCGCTAACGCCTCCAGGGAGGATCCGGTTTTCGCGGCATCTCGTGGAATACGCGAGATACTACGGCCCGCGAATGACATGGCGGCACCACGCCGTGACCTATATCAACGCCGCTGGGTCCTTAGTCGTGGGATACGAGAATGTACACCGGCTGGACGAGTGGCGGATGGCGATCAAGCGGGCCTTTCGAGAGCCGCCTAGGCCGATGTAACGACGAGGGCCCATTTCTGCGATGCCGGCGGGCGGAAATGAGTGTCGGAAATGGATGTAGGACCTGAATCCTGATGAGTCTTTCACTGGGGTTCACCAAACTTCCTCTCCTGCCCCCCTCCCCCCCTACTTCTCTCACAAGGATTTCAATCTAAAGGGTTTAGCTTGTTGCATGGTGCAAGGATGTGATTCTAAGCCACTTGCGGCGTTGGCAGGGCAGGAGCTGAGAGAGATCGCGGCTATAGAGATTCCTCCTCCACCCCCCGGGGTTTTTCATAAATGTTCATTCTAAAGAGGGTTAAAGTCGTTTGTTTTGATACACTTTTGCAAGTGTTCATCCTAAAGGGATTTATGCGCCACGTCTGTTAGCTAGTGGGTTACTGGAACTTGCGGGAGCGGAGTTGCGCACAGCAGCGATGTGGCTGACGTAGTCTTACTTGAGAATACAATACCACCAGCATGACCTCTACGTCAAGGGAAAAGTCGAGAAAAGTCGTGGCAGGTCCGTTTTAACGGGGAGCAAGGGCCACCTCCAGCCGCTCAGCGGCCCTGTGTTCCTGAGGGTGAACTGAAGCCGAATTGGAGCGCAAGCACTTGCGGCACGGGTGAGCAGGCTGGGGGAAAAGGCCCTTTCGAGAGGGTTTTGGTGCCGGAGCGATTCGCGTCTGCATTGGATTTACTGCACTTAGCTGAGGCGCACAGACAAGAGTGTCTGTGCTATGGGATTTTTTCCGCCGCTGTGCGGGCGTGCTGACGAGGGAAGCAAGGAAATCGGGAAGATATCGTAGACTTAGGCTGGGCCACTGGTAGGCTACGGAGCAACTGCAACTTTTCCCGGCTATGAACCGACTTCCGAAGGCGCGGCCATCTTGACTGCCAGACCGTTCATCAGCGTACTGATCGACACATACAACCACGAGCGCTTCATCGAGCAGGCGATCGTGAGCGTGCTGGAGCAAGACGTTGCCGGCGCGGAGCGCGAAATCATCGTGGTGGACGATGGTTCGACCGACCGAACGCCAGAAATCGTGCGCAAGTTCGAGCCGCGGGTGCGGTTGGTTCGCAAGGCGAATGGCGGACAAGCGTCGGCGTTCAATGCGGGAATTCCGGAATGCAAAGGCGAGATCATCGCCATGCTGGACGGTGACGACCGGTGGGCCAGCGGAAAGCTGCGTTGCGTGTCGGACGTAATGGGCGGGGACGAGAAGATAGGTTTAGTGGGGCATGGTATTACGGAAGTTTTTGCCGACGGTACGCAGCGCACGGCCGCTCCCGAGAAGAATGAAAGATTGCGGCTCGATTCGCTGGCGGCCGCGCGCGTGTTTCGCTTGCGGAAGAGTTACTTGGGAACCAGCCGGATGACCTTGCGAACCGGACTTGCCCGGCAGATCCTGCCCATTCCGGAAGCGCTGGTGATCGAGGCGGACGAATATTTGTTTACCGTCGCCGCGGCGATGAGCGACATCGTAATTCTTCGAGACGTGCTGGCGTACTACTGCATCCATGGTGGTAACCTGTACCTTTCCGCCGGCCACGGAAAGGGCGGCCTGCGGCGAAAACAGCAGGTGCTGGCTGCCCTGGCGAATTCGCTTTGGGACATTTTGCCCAGGAAGGGTGCTTCCGCGGAGGTGGTGCGTTGCGTCGTCGAAATTGTCCAAGCAGAAGCCGATCAGATGCGGCTGATGCTGGATGGCGGCACACCTTGGGAGACCGTGCGTACGGAAAATAAGCTGTACGAGGTAATGCATGGAGACGCAGCGAGATCCCATCGTATTTTTCGAGCTGCGGCGATGATTCCCGCGATGTTTCTCCCGCCGCGCTGGTTCTACGCAGCCCGAGGATGGCTAGGGTCGCGCTCGTGGTATCGCCGTGCACGGGAAAAAGCTCTGCCCGTGCCGAAGATCACACG
>JBGOVR010000159.1:0-9889 GCA_041478205.1 Candidatus Acidiferrum sp. | reverse complement strand
GCGATAACTCTCGGCATACATTCCCGTGACGATATCGTTGCCGATTTTCCAGACTGGGCCGTTGTTATCCGCGAGGAGCGTGGCTTTGATTTCTTCGTGCTTGGTGGTGCCGTTGTCCTGGTAGGCGCGGACGAGCGTGACTTCCTTGCCGACGTATTTGTGGAGGAGTTTCGCGGGCTCGAGCAGATCGTATTCGTAGTTCTGTTCGATGACGCCGAGTTTTTCGGGTTCGGTGAGGGAACGGAAATGGACGGTGGCGGGGTTGACCGTGGCGGCGATGTCCATGAACTTCAGGCGGAATGCGCCGGGTGGGAGGGTCAATTGGCGGACGTCGCGGACGAGGGCGATGTTGGAGTTGTAGACGGTGACGGCGAGATCGGTCTGATCGTTGAGGCTGGTGGCCTGGTCGGCACTCGCGGGGCGCGCTGAGTCCTTTTCCTGTGCGGCATAAACGCGATGATTGTGCGAAACGGAGCAGTACGCCACGGCAATAGTGGAAAAAGCTATTGTTCCAAGGGCGAGCCACAACAATCGTGCGCGAACTGTTCTCGGGGAATTTTTCATGGTTTTGACCTCATCTTGAATTTCACTCTCTCCCTTAGAACGAGGCCACGGGAATTTCTTGCAGACCGGCGGCCGTCACGGATTGGGCAGTGGGCTCCAGGTAAGGCCACCGTCCAAAGTTTTGTAGCTCTTGTGATTGGAGGCGGCGGAGACGGTGGCTTGCTGGGCGTCGACGGCGAAGACGGCGGAGAGATCGTCGGCGATCGGGGAGCGGACTTTGAGCCAATGCGCGCCGCCGTCGGTGGTGCGCAGGATGGTTCCGGCGTGGCCGACGATCCAGCAAACTTTGTCCGACGGCGCGGAACCCGCGGTCAAGTCGGCGAGCACGCCGCTTTTCTGGAGCGTCCACTCGGAGCCGGCATCGGTGGAACGTTGGACGATCCCGGCGGCTTCGACGCGCCAAATTGTCTTTCCGTTGGGGGCGGCAACCATCGTTGGACTCTGGCTGCGGGCCAACCGCACTACCTCCGCCGTCGTGCTCGATCGCGACACGCCGTTCACCACCTGCGCCTGCGTCTGTACGGTCACGGTCTCCGCTGCCGAAGCCGGAGGTTCTTTTGCCGCGTCGGTGGCAACTTCGTCTTGTGCGGACTTCGCGGGTGCAGGCGAACTCAAAGCCGCACCTGCAACTCCGGACACCGGCGGCAGCGCGTCTTGCGCTGGAGCGTTTGCCGCCACGCCGGCTTGCTTTTTAAATTCTTGCGCATCTTTCTTCGCGTCAAGACGGCCGGACGAAAGCTCATTGAGATCCGTCACATTGCGGCCCGACATGGGGAGAGCTTTTTCCGCGAGCCGATCGCGCTCGCCGTCTATTTTCGTTTTGTCCGCTGGAGCGACGGGCGCCTCCTTTTTTAGAGCCGCCTTGAAATTCTCTTCACCCGCTGGCTTTTTTTGTGCTTCCGCGTCACCAGGCTGGGACAACGCGGGTAAGGGAGAGCGCGTCGTCTCCGCATGTTTGGGCTCTAGAAACTCGCTTCGGCGGGCGGCCGGGGACGGAAGCGAAGAAGGCAGAGGAGCCGCAGGGGCTGCGACAGGCGTTGGCTGATTTTTTGCCATTTCGAAGCGCTGAGAACCGTTTTCATGGAAGGCCACCCACAAGAGAAGGCCAGCCGCGATGGCGCCGGCGGGGGCGAGCCAGCGCCAGTTGGCGGCGCGGCGCGGCTTCCGGCGCCGCTCAGGCGATTTGGTCGCGTCAAACGTTTGTGGCGCCGCAGGCGTCGATGCTGGGACAGCAACGGGCGCAAGCACCGGAAGATCGGGCTCTTTCATCGTCAGAACGTTGTGCCCCTGGTATTCTTCCTGATTCACGTCCACGGGGATTTCATCGGTGGCTTCGAGTTGTGCGAGGACTTGCTGGCATCGCGAACAGCGGGCGATGTGTCCTTTCCAGGAAATCATTTGTTCCGGCGGCAGCGAACGCTCATGGTAGGCGGCGAGAAGCTCGGCATCTGGGCACGTGTGTGGCTGGGCCTCGGCAGACGGATCGGGCCGAAGATTCCGCGCGAGGGCTTTTTCAAAGTTGCGTTCGCGCTCTTCACCCGCCATGGCTGCCTCCCTTCTTAGAACGCGGCGCCGGGGCTTTCTTGCAGTATGCGCTCATGGCTCGCGCCTCCCGACTTTTGGGCTCGGCTGGTCTCGCGGAGGAAACAATTTGTCGAGATCGATGGGCGCGTCCTCCGCGGCATATTCGAAGCACAGCGAAATTTGTTCTTCGCTTAAGCCAGGTTCGGGCGAGGAGCCGTTGGCGGCGACGCGATTCTGGCGCAACGCCTCTTCCACGTTTTGCCGCAGCTCGCGGCGGATGCGCTCGAGATTGCGGGAAACGCTGGATTCGTGTTCGTCGAGCTTGCGTCCGATTTCGGCGAGGCTGAGCTCTTCGGCGTAGTACAAACGCATGCGTTCCTTGTCGCGCGGCGCAAGCAAAGCCAGCGCAACGCTCAGAGTGCGTGTGAATAAGGCGATGTATTGCTGGCGGTGCGGGTCGGCGGGAGGTTGCACCCGCGAGCCGTCCGGCGAGTCGCGGCGCGCGCGCTGTACGTTCTGGTCATCGTCATCCAGCTCGGTAAGACGCCGGCCGGCGCGAATGGCGTCGATATGGCGCTGAGCGAGGACGGCGCGCAGCCAGGTCTTCAGCGAGCTGCGCCCGTGAAAATAGCGAAACAAGGAGCGCTCGGCGCGTTTGCCCTCGCTGAGTCCGTATAGCTCCGCGAAGAGGGAATCCGCCAGGTCACATGCGGCCGAGGAAGCAGCCGAACATCGCAAGATGGCCCCCGCGGCGGCCCGCAGATAACCGCGATACGCTTCGACGAAATGCTCCCAAGCTTCGACATGCCCTTCCGCGCAGGCGTTGGCGAGTGCGAGATCCTTCAGATGCAGAGCGCCGAGATACTCTTCGAGGGTCTTTGGGAGTTGGGGTTGGCCGCAAAAGCGCTTGCTGGCGCTGCGCTCGAGTGCTACCTCAAAGAGCTCGCGCGTCAAGCGCCAAGAGTAACCCCCTGATTCCGCGAATAAGCGGTCCACCAGGGTCTGATGTTCCGTCAGAAGCCGAGGCGTGCTCCCGGCGCCGTGTCCGTCCCTTCCGGTTTCTGCGTCTCGGTTCATACCCCGCGGCACCCTATTGGAGATCCACGGCATCCTAGAACATACCCCGGATGGCGGGCTTCGGCGTGAAAAAGACGCGGTGCCCGGCGATCATTTTGGAGTATCCTAGGATGAGTTGCATCCCATCCCGCAACTACAAATACTCGCCCGGGTTTCAAGGCGTGCAGTAGACAGTTCGCTCGCGAAGGCATTAGCGACTTGGCGACGCTAGTACCATAGTCCTATTAGGGTCCCCCCAGCCTCGCCAGTACTCTGGTTTGGATACAGCAGAACCTCTGTCCTGGCCAGCGAACTACGGACACTCTTCTTAGGTCTTCGCAGAAGACCGTGTCCACCGGACGGAATCTCTCTAAGGCAGAAAGCGGATGACTACCACAATCACAGATCCACCACGGAGCAAGACGCGCCTGGGCGTCGGCTTCGACGCCGACCGGAGCCACGCGAGCGACAAGGACGCCTGGAAACGTGCGATTGGCACCAAACAGGTTCCTGCGCGCTTTGGCTTACTCCCTGAGGGAGAGCCACGCTGGGACCGCCTCGGCGTAAGCGCCGGGATACAGGTGGTATTGCTGATATTCTTCGTTGCGCTGCCCCTTTTCTTTCCGGAACGACTCAAGACCGCGATGAACTGGCAAGTTGTGCCGCTGGCGATGCCGGTGACCGAGGTGCCGGTCGCAAAGCCTCCGCAGGTAATCAAGCCGAAGGCCCCTGCGCCGAAACCCGTGGTCCTGGAAGAGCCCAAGCTCAACCCCAAACAGCCGCACATCTTCGTACAGCAGAAGGTGCTACGGCCCAAGGTGGAACGCATCGAAGCAAAAGCTCCGGAGATCAATCCGACCCCCGTGTTCGAAGCGAAGTTCGAGACCCAGACGAATCAACCGAAGCGTCCGAAAGACGAAGTAAAAGTCAACAACCTGAATACTGGCAGCGCTGCCGCGGCGACCGTGAATCTCCCCGTCAACAAAGTACAGACGGGAGGCTTCGGCGATCCCAATGGGCTTCCGGGAAAGGGCGACCCGAACAAGACGACCAACATTAACCGGCTCGGATCTCCCGCGCTTCCTGGCGGACCGGGCTACGGCAACGGCACTGGCGGGGACAAGGGCGTGCGAGGCACGGTCGCAAGCACCGGCTTCGGGAACGGGACCGCGAATCCACCGGCAGGCGGCGGTAAGCGCGGCACCGTGCAGAACACGGGTTTCGCCGACCAGAGTGCGGTAAGCGACGCGCCCAAGAAAAAAGCAGCTTCCGCAGACTCCGGCACTGGGACTGTTGACATCCTGGAGAAACCACGCCCGGAATACACGGCCGAAGGGCGTAGTATGAAACTGGAAGGCGACATCGTAATCGATGTGGTGTTCCTGGCAAACGGTTCCGTGCAGGTCAACCATGTGGTTAGCGGATTGGGCCATGGTCTCGACGAGTCTGCCATTCGCGCAGCACAACAAATTAAGTTTAAACCGGCCAAGCGGGACGGCCAGCCGGTGGATTTTCCGGCCCGTGTGCGGATTGAGTTTCGCCTAGCCTACTGAGGGGAGTACGAAAATGCGTAAGGTGTTAGGAACAGCCATCCTGGTGCTGATGTCGAGCGGGCTGGGAACAAAGGCCGCCGCAGCGGTCCCCACGCCACCCGACCAGGCACGAACGATGGAAGAAGTAATCGACCGGGTCACCGCGCGCGAGAATGAACTGAACAAGGACATTCAGAAGTATTCTCCGCTCGTGGAGACCTATATACAAAACCTGAAGCCGGACAAGGATCTCGGCTCGGCGCCCGCGGGGGACAAATATTTTCTTGGGAAAGCGGATTTCGCCAAGGGCGTGAACCTGGTCTCGCTGACGGATACCGACCCCAAGGGCAAGAAGATCTTCACCGGGATCGGGAATTTCTTTTCGTTCGCGATGCAATATCTGCCGGACGGATTCCTGCAGATGATTTTCATCGACACGACGGGTTTCGACAAAGCGCACTACAAGTTCGACTACGTGAAGCGGGAATTTCTCGGCGAGGTGCGCTGCCTGGTATTTGACGTCTCACCGCTGCCGAAGTCGGGGAAGGGCAGGTTCCTTGGGCGCATCTGGGTGGAAGACCAGGACTACCACGTGGTGCGCTTCAACGGAGGTTATGGCGGAGGCGGCCGCTCGAGCTGGTACTTCCACTTCGATAGCTGGCGCACGAACGTTCAGCCTGGGATGTGGCTGCCGTCGTTCGTGTACAGCGAAGAAAAAGAGCTGCACTACGCCTTGACCAAGAAGCTGGACTTCAAGGCGCAAACACGGCTGTGGGGCTACAACATCGGCCACTCCGCGCAGGAACAGGAGTTGAGCAAGATCCTGGTGGAAACGCCGGTGCAGGACGACACGAAGACCGCCAACGATCTTTCACCGGTGCTGGCCCAGCGCTCTTGGGACCGCGAGGCCGAGGACAACGTCGCCGACCGCTTGCAGCGCATCGGACTGATGTCTCCGAAGGGGGAAGTCGACAAGGTTCTGGAAACGGTGGCCAACAACCTGGAAGTCACGAACAATCTGGACATCGAGCCGGACGTGCGCTGCCGCGTGATGATGACCACTACGCTGGAATCCTTCACTCTGGGCCACACCATTGTGTTGAGCCGCGGACTCATCGATGTGCTTCCGGACGAGGCCAGTCTGGCCACGGTCATCGCGCATGAACTGAGCCACGTGGTTCTCGGCCACCGCATGGACTCCAACTTCGCCTTCTTCGACCAGTTGCTGATTCAAGACAAAGACTCGTTCCGCCATTTTGGCTTCGCACGCACGCCCGACGAAGAGAAAGCCGCGAGCGACAAAGCCCTTCAATTGCTGAACAATTCGCCGTACAAGAACCAACTGGGCAACGCGGCTCTTTTCCTGACGGCCCTGGAGGCCCGGCAGAAAGAGATTCCGAACCTGATCAGCCCGCACTTGGGCAATCGAGTTCCCGTCGTGGCCGACCTGAAATCCAACGCCCCCGTGGACCAGAAGCAGAATCCGCAGCTCATTGCGGCGCTGCCGATCGGCGGCCGGGTGAAGTTGGATCCTTGGTTGGACCGGCTTGATCTGCTGAAGAGCAAACCCGCCGGGGCCGTTGCCGAACGCGAGAAGATGCCGTTCGAGGTGACGCCTTTCATGCCTTATCTGACGCGCTTCGGAAGCGAACCTACGAAGCCTATCAATGCTAGTGCTACGGACCCGAAGACACCGGACGCCTCGGCGAGTACAAGCGATCCAAAAGCGCCGGATGCCGCAGCCAATGCAACCGATCCAAAGGCGCCAGACCAGGCTGCCAAGCCCTGACCGGCGCAACGCCGCATTTTGAATGTAACCTCGGCCCGGAGAACTGAGTTCTCCGGGCCGTTTTCTTTTTTGTGATAAGACGCCGCGCTGCGATCGACGTCATGTCTTCCAGTTAACGATTGCCACCCGACAGTTCGCGGATCAGCCGATAGTTGAATTCCACTCCGTCGTAGAAATCCTGAATGCCGATGCGCTCGTCTTTGCCGTGAGCTCGATTGTCGTCCCTATTGAAAAACAGGCAGGCAATTCCGTAGGTGGGTATGCCCGCGATGCGGGTGATCTTGCCGTCGGTAGCGCCGGTGGACATGGTGGCGACCACCGGAAGGTTGCCCCACATGGCGCGGATGGTTTTATCCATGGCGAGGGTTAGTTCCGGGAGCAGCGACGAGGGTGGCACGGTGACTAGCGGGACCAGTGTTCCGTCGGCGGCGCGTTGCGGCACGGGGGTGACGGTGACCTTGGGGTCGGCGACGACGCCCTCGAGCGTCTGGCGGACTTTTTCGGGATCTTCGCCGGGGAAAATGCGGCAATTTACGTTCGCGCGGGCCGTTTGGGGAAGTGCGTTGGGCGCGTGTCCGCCAGAGAGCAGCGTTGCCACGCACGTTGTGCGCAGGAGCGCGTTGTAATAGGGCATGGCGGAGAGACGCTCGATCGCGAGTGCGTTGAGTGGTTGCTTTGCCGCGGCTCGCAAATCCACCGCAACCTGGCCGGACGTCAGGTCCGCGGTGCGCTCGAAGTAATTGCGCGTGATTTCGTTGATTTGCAGGGGGAATGAAAACTTTTGCAAGCGCGCCAGGGCATCAGCGAGATGGTAAATCGCGTTGTCAATCGACGGCACGGAGCTGTGCCCACCAGGGTTCAGCGACTCAAGCTGAAAGTCGGCGTAGACTTTTTCGCTGGCTTGAATCGCCGCGAGCACACGCTTGTCCTTCTGCTTCTCAAACTCGCCGCCGTCAAGGTTGATGCAGTATTCGGCGTCGATCCAGTCGCGATGGGTCTTCAATAGCCAGTCCACGCCGTTGTAGCTGCCGCCTTCCTCGTCGGCAGTCAACGCTAGAATCACATCGCGATCCGGAACGAAACCTTCTTTTTTCATGCGGATGAAGTTGGTGACCAGGATCGCGTCGCCCTCTTTCATGTCCTCGGTGCCGCGCCCGTAGAAGAAACCGTCTTTTTCGACGAACTGAAAGGGGTCGGTGGTCCAGTCTTCACGGCGCGCCTCGACCACATCCAGATGGCCGATGAATAATAGCGGCTTGCGTTTGCCGGTGCCGTGGAGACGCGCGACCAGGTTTTTCTTTCGGTCGTTAGGTCCGGCGACGATGACGTCTTTGTCGGCAAAGCCGGCATCTCGCAGACGCACAGTCATCGCTTCGGCCGCTGTGCTCACGTTGCCCACGGAATCCGTCGTATTGATCTCGATGAGCTGCTTGAAGATTTCATGCGCGAGCGGATTTGCGGCGGTTTGTTCCTGCGTCCGTCCTTCCAACGGAAATACAAGGACAATCCCCAACAAGACCACCCAAAGTTTTTCTTGATGCATTCGCGGCTCCTAAGTTCGACTCATTCTTGTGGCGAGGCGCCTGACGGATTCTGCGGCGCGGCAAGAGCGCGGCGCAGGCATTCCGATACGTACGACATGGGAAAGAACAACAGGATCAGCCCAAAGCCGGGATCCAGAACCCGCAGGATAAGGGCGGCGAGAACGGCCAAGCCGACCGCCACGGGCTTCATCACCGGTTGCGGCAGGCGTGCGTTGACAAACTTGGCGATTTCCCGCGGCCACTTGAATACCCAATACAAGTTGTAAAACGGGATGAAGTGGAAGCCGACCGCTCGGGCGGGCGATATCGGATGCTTCCATCCCGGCACATGCGCCATCACCACGTGATAGCTATGAACGCAAACTAACCAGTACACGAAGCCGATAAAACTCACGAGAAACAGATACAACGGCGGAATCCCGCCCTCCTTCGCCAATTCCGGATGCAGACTCAATGCGACGAATTCGGCAACAATCGTGGCGGTGCCCAGCAGGTAGCCAATCCAGATCAACGGGAGTTGCGGCAACTTCGCAGCCCCAACGCTCCGTTCAGGTGATTCTGTACCCGGAAAGCTCATTTCACGCCTGTAAAATCGAGTCGTGCGAGCGTAACGTTCTCGCGGTGGGTGCGTCAAACTCTTTGCTCCACGCTGCTCTCACGTGGTCCGCCATAACGTGACATTGCGTTGCTTCACATGCGCGGTCTTACTTAGACTGGTGCCGCGCGTAAACACAGGAGGAAGACCATGAAGTTCGCGAACCATCGCCTTGCCAAGGTTGCCGTGGCTGCGGCGCTGTTTTTCGCCGGAGTTGCCGCCGGTACCTGGCACACCGGTAGCGTGGCGGCACAAAATAAGTTTGGTCAACCGAAGAGCGTGGTTCACGTGGTGGTGTACAAATGGAAAAACACCGCCTCCGAAGATGACAAGGAACAGGCACTCAAGGGCATAAAGACCATGGCCGGACAAATTCCCGGCGTGAAAAACATCTGGCTGAAAACCCAGCGGAACCAGATCCGCGACTTCGACGGTGTCTATGCCATCGAATTCGCCAGTCCGGACGCCGCCGCGGACTATGCCGAAAGCCCGAAACACGAGGCATGGAGGAAGCGCTGGGAAGAGCTTCGGGAAAACAGCTTGTCGTTCCAGGTTTCCAATCCGTGAAAAAACCAGCGCGGCGCGGCCCGCTCAGTTTTCCCGCACGACTCCGAATCTGCGCCGGATTATGGCGTCAATTGCGCTGTCAGACAGCAGCCGCTTGCTCCATTTCACGAACGTGGCTGCGGGCGTGACCCCATAGCGGGGTTTTGGCCGCGGCGCTTCGATGGCTTGCAGGATCACCCGCGCGCAATCTTCCGGGGTGGTCTTCGATTTCGCGCGCGCATTCTTGACGCTGGCCATGAATCCCGCGTAAAGCGCGGCGTAGGGACCCTTTTCAAATTTGTCCGCGTAGGGTTTCGATAGTTCGAGCACTACCTGTTGTATCCCGGTCACGATATATCCCGGCTCGATCAGCACCACGTCGACGCCGAAAGCGTACATCTCTAGCCGCAAGGCGTTGCTCAATCCTTCGAGAGCGTGCTTGCTGCTGCTGTACGCGCCCTGCGCCGGCGGCGTAACCAATCCGGAAACCGAGCTCATCATCAGGATGCGCCCGCGCCGCCGTTCGCGCATGTGCGGCAAGATGGCTTGCGTAACGCGGATGACGCCGAAAAAGTTCGTTTCGAACTGACACCGCCAGTCTTCCATGCGCTGGTCTTCGACCGTCGCCACGTAGCCGACACCAGCATTGTTGATAAGCACGTCGATCGCGCCGGCTTTGCCGAGGACATCCTTTACTGCACGTTGCACGGAGGCGTCCTCGCAGACATCAAGCTCCAGG
>JBGOVR010000164.1:0-9426 GCA_041478205.1 Candidatus Acidiferrum sp. | reverse complement strand
GGCCTTTTCCGCGGCGATCTCCGCAAGAGAGTGGCCGAGGAAATTTTCATGATCGAAATCGATGCGGGTGATCAGCGAGACCACGGGAGTCAAGATATTCGTGGCGTCCAGGCGGCCACCCAGCCCAACCTCGAAAATTCCAAATTCGACGCGCGCTTGCGCAAAATATTCGAAGGCCATCGCAGTCACGCACTCGAAATAAGTCGGGTGTGCGCGGAGTTTGCCTGCAGCCAGCAATTCTTCCGTCACGGCAATGATTCGCGCCAAAGTTTCCGCGAAAGCGTCATCGGTGATCTCCTCGCCATTGACGCGCATGCGTTCGTTGATTTTCTCGAGGTGCGGCGAGGTATTCAGCCCGGTCGGAAAACCGGCGTGCCGAAGGATCGATTCGAGAAACGCGGCGGTCGAACCCTTGCCGTTGGTCCCTGCAATGTGCGCCGAGGGGTAAGTGCGATCGGGACGCCCCAGCCTTTCCGCCAGCACGGTAATGTTCTCGAGATCGAACTTCGCCGCCGCAGCCTGCGTCGGCGCAGCCAATTCTCTGCCAAGAGAAAGCAGGTAGCGCACAGCGGCGTCGTAGTTCATCTCAGCCCAGCAGCAGCTCAATCGAGTTGGCGATGAAGCTCTTTAGTTCTTTGCGGGGGACGACAGCATCGAGGAAGCCATGCTCGAGCAGAAATTCCGAGCGTTGAAAGCCCTCGGGCAGCTTCTGGCGGATGGTCTGCTCGATGACGCGCGGTCCGGCAAAGCCGATCAGGGCGCCGGGTTCGGCGATGTTGAGATCTCCGAGCATCGCGAAGCTGGCCGTGACCCCTCCGGTAGTAGGATCGGTCAGCAAAGAAATGTACGGCAGCTTGGCATCATCGAGTTTTGCCAGCGCGGCAGACACTTTTGCGAGCTGCATGAGGCTGATGGTTCCTTCCATCATGCGTGCCCCGCCCGAGCACGAGACGACGATGAGCGGCTGGCGCGTTTCGATGGCCATCTCGATGGCGCGCGTAACTTTCTCCCCGACGACCGCGCCCATCGAGCCGCCGATGAAATTGAACTCCATGGCGCAGCACACCACCGGCCGGCCGTTGAGCTGCCCTTCTGCGGTGATGATGGCGTCGTTCATGCCCAGCTTCTTGCGGGCTTCCTTCAGGCGGACGGCGTACGGCTTGGTATCGACGAATTTCAGCGGGTCGGTCGAGGTCATCCGCGCGTCATGTTCGGTCCAGCGGCCGTCGAGGAGCATCTCCAGGCGCTGCTTGGCGTTCATTTTGAAATGAAATTGGCACTTCGGGCAGACCAGGAGGTTAGCTTCCAGGTCTTTGCGAAACACGATGGTGCGGCAGGATTCGCACTTGACCCACAAGCCTTCGGTGCGCACGCGGCGCTCTTCCGGTGGTGTGGACTGCTCGATGGATTTTTTGTCGCGCTTAAACCAGGCCATGGCAGAAAGTCATCAATTGTCAGCGATCCGTCGACGGAAAAGGCGGCCCCCACCCAAAGCGGCCACAACCATGGTCAATAGTCTATACCACGCTGGGCCAGAATGCCTTTGGTGTAAGGGTGTTTTACCTCGCGCATTTCGGTCACTAGGTCCGCCAGCTCGATCAGCTTGGGATGCGCGTTTCGGCCGGTGCAGATCACGTGGACGCGCTCCGGGCGGCCCTTGAGCGCCTCGACGACCTCGCCGGCATCTAGCATCTTGTAGCTGATGACGTAGTTGATTTCGTCGAGGACGACCAAATCGTATGTCCCGCTGTAGATGGCGTCGCGCCCGGCCAGCCAGCAATCGTGCGCCATCTTCACGTCTTCCGGATCGGTCTCCGCGCCGCCGATTTTGACGAAGCCCCGGCCCATCGGGCGAATTTCAAACTTGTCGTCGCCTATCATTTTGGCGGCATCGAGCTCGCCATAGTGCCACGATCCCTTGATGAACTGCACCATCAAGACGCGCAGCCCCTGCCCCACCGCGCGAAACGCCGTACCGAGCGCGCAAGTCGTCTTGCCCTTGCCCGGCCCGGTGTACACGATCAAGAGTCCCTTGTCTTCCGGCATTCTTTCCTGCCCCAGTAACGCTGCAGCAGCGCAAATCGCAGCGTGGCGAAAAGATTAGAGTGTGGGGATTCGAGCGGGAAAGGTCAAGTTTGGTCCGGACGTAGCGCCAGCACCTCGCTGCCGAAGGCCTCAAAACATCGGTGGTGGATAGAATCGAACCTACTCCGCGAGTTGCAGGCGTTTGACGAGTTCGGCGGCGATGGCGGCGATGCGTTCCTGCGTCGCTTGCGGGAGCGCCAATCGCGGCTTTGCGTGCGGGTCGCGCAGCACGATCCACAAGCCCGGGCGATATACTTCGTCGTCCCCGGGACAAATTGCCCCAGTGAGCTGAGTCAGCTCCAGCGGCAGCGGAGCCGAGTGCGTGAAATCCAGATTCGCGTTCTCCGGAGAATTCGCCTGGAATGGCGGGTGGGCCAGCAGATCCATCAGGACGCCGCGGGCGTCATCCACCAGGTCACGGAAACCCTGTGAAACCAGAATGCCGTCTACGTCGCGTGGCGTGGGCTGTTCGAGTTGCTCGAGATCGTAGTCCGGCAGCGGTTTTTCCAGGGGAATCTCGATGGCGGTGGACGGCGTGTCCGGATCTGTGACGATTCGCATGGGCATGGTGCCTAACGTTGTACAACACTTTTTCCGTAAAGTGTCCCGATTTCGCGGACGCCCCTATCGATTCCGCCATCCAAATCGCTATTTCGGGTAGGGGCTGCCGGAGAGGATCGCGAAGGCGCGGTAGATTTGCTCAACAAGCATCACGCGGGCGAGTTCGTGGGAAAAGGTCATCGCGCTCAGAGACAACTTCTGATGGACGCGCTTGCGAAGCCCTTCCGGGAAGCCATCGGCATCTCCGCAGAGGAAAATGAGTTCGCGAGTGCCGCGGTCACGGTGCTCGCCGAGCCATTTGGCGAAATTCTCGGACGAGAAACTCTTACCGGCAGCGTCCAGAAGGACGACGGTAGCGGCGCGGTCGGCGTCGAGTTTCTTGGCGGCAACGGATTCATCACGAACTTCGGCGATTTCGATGGGCAAGTAGCGGCCGATGCGCTTGGTGTAATCGTCGAGGACGGCGCGCACCTCGGGCCTGCGGGTTTTGCCAAGCATGAGGAGACGGAGTTTCACTTCAAACCGTATTTCTTGCGTTTTTCGAGAAGAGTCTTGCGGCTGATGCCGAGAATTTCCGATGCGCGGCTGATGCGATAGTGGGTGGCTTCGAGCGTCGCGGCGATCACTTCTTTCTCGACATCTTCCAGAGAACGCAACCCCAGGGTAGCGCCGGCAGCACCGGGAGCGGACGCGCGAACGTTTTCGGGGAAATTGTCCGGCTCGAGATTGTCCTTTCGTGAAAAGACCACGGCGCGCTCCAGCGCGTTGCGGAGTTCGCGAATGTTTCCGGGCCACGCATAGGCGGCGAGCATGCGCCGGGAAGCGTCGCTCAATTGAGCGGTAGGGCGCCCGTGGATAGATCGGACCGTTGTCAGGAGATAGTCGGTTAAGGGAGGGATGTCCGCGCGCCGCTCACGGAGCGGCGGAACGGCGATGGTCAAAACGTTCATGCGGAAAAAGAGATCTTCGCGGAAGCGGCCGGCGGCCACCGCGGCGGGAAGATCGGAGTTCGTGAGGGCGATGAGCCGCGCTTCGATGTGCAGCGTCTCCGTGCCGCCCAGCCGTTCAAAGGAGCGCTCCTGCAACACGCGGAGGAGCTTGCCCTGCGCGGCGGGCGAGAGCGCGGCGACCTCGTCGAGGACGATGGTGCCGTTGCCGCCAAGCTCAAAGCGGCCAAGTTTGCGCTCCACGGCGCCGGTGAAGGCGCCACGCTCGTGCCCGAAAAGCTCGCTTTCGACCAATTGCGGCGGGAGACTCGCGCAATCGATCTTCAAAAACGGTGCGTCGCGTCGCGGCCCAAGCTCATGGATCAGGCGCGCGAGATGATCCTTGCCGGCGCCGCTCTCACCGGTGATGAGCAGAGTTGTGGGCGCGGCAGCAACTTTCTGCGCCAGCTCGAAGAGACGCAGCGACGCCGGATCTTCGGAGATCCACGGCAGTCGCTCTGAAGTCATTTTGAAGCCGCTTCGCCGGGAGGACGCGCCCCGCCAAGGGCAGGATTCCTCAGCGCATTTCTGCTGGATGGTCCAGCGGGTTCATCGGGGATTTCGAGTTTCGGCGCGGAGCGCCACAGCCTCTCCAGATCGTAATAACGGCGCGCCTGCTCGCTGAAGACGTGCACGATGAAGCTGCCGAAATCCAGGAGCGCCCATTCCGCGGAGCGTCTTCCTTCGCGGTGTTCCGGCGAGCGCTTGAGATGCTTGTGCAGCAACTCTTCGACTTCCGTGCAGATGGCCTGCACTTGCGGCGTGCTGAATCCCGTGCAGATCACAAAGTACGAGGTAAAGGCACCGACGTCGCTGAGGTCGAGAACGCTTATGCCCACGGCTTTCTTATTTTGCGCGCCCTCGACAGCGAGGCGCACGCCTTCTGGCAACGAATTGTAGTTCACTTGTAGAGACCCTGTTTGAGAATGTATTCCTCGACGCGCGCGCAGACAAGCCCGTGAATGGACTGGCTGCGGTGCGCGCGGCGGCGGATATCGGTGGCGGAAACATCGCTCGAGACGTTGTCGAGCAGATAGACGGAGGTGCGGTGAAGGTGCGCGACGACGCTGGACTCGTGTACCGCCTCGGGGTCTTTCCTGACGCCGTCACGCGCCATCAAGTCCGGTGGAATCACCAGGCGCAATGCCTCGACGCGGATTCCCGGGCGATTGGCGACGATAAAATCGCACAGACCCAGCAGCGTTTCATATTCCTTCCACATCGGTATGTCCAGGAAAGCATCGGCTCCGATGATGAAGTAGATGCGGTCACCGTGCCCGTGATACGCGTGGCGAAAGTACCGCACGGTATCGACGGAATAATGAAGTTGCGCGCCGCTGAAATCTTCTCCGGCTTCGGCAACGGACGGGACGAAGTGCGGATGCTCGGTGCAGGCCAGCGCGACCATGCCAAATCGATGCGGAAAGGGAGCCAGGTGCTGCTTGAGCTTGTGCGGCGGACGGCTGGCGGGCACGAAATGAATCTCGTCGAAATTGAACCGGCGATCGGCAGCACGGGCCACGGCGAGATGGCCGCTGTGAATCGGGTCGAAAGATCCGCCAAAGAGCGCGATGCGGCGAGGATGATGTTTTGCGGCGGTGCGCTGCGCGTGCGCGGTGGTCAATACGCCTCCCAAGGAAACCTTAAGGGTATTTTCTCACAAATCCTCAAAAGGGGCAGCCGTGTTGCCTGCCGAGGTCTCTACCTTTTCGTTCGGGGCGGGCGCCAAGTCCAGCGAGGCTTCAAGGGCGGCCTTAGGGATCTTATCCAGCGCGTCGGCAATGGAACGCACGAGGTCGCGGACGCCTTCGCCGGTGGGAGCGGAGATAGCGTGAAATTCCAAATGGTGCTCGCCGCAGAAAGAGCGCAGAGCTTCGAGCCGCGTGCGATCGGTCGTGGCGTCCAGCTTTGTGGCCACGACGATGACTGGTTTTTCGGTCAGCGTTTCGCTGAAAGCCTGAAGCTCGCCGGAAATAACCTCGAAGGAGTGGGTGGGATCGGCGTCCGAAACGTCGCTGGTGTCGATGAGATGTACGAGGAGCCGCGTGCGCTCGACGTGGCGCAAGAAGCGAATGCCGAGGCCCGCGCCCAAGTGCGCGCCTTCGATGAGGCCAGGCAGATCGGCGACCACGAACGTGCGGCCCAGTTCCCGGCCCTCTTTGCCGGTGCCACCGTCGGCGTTTACGACCCCGAGATTTGGCTCGAGCGTGGTGAAAGGATAATTCGCGATTTTCGGGCGCGCCGCGGAGATGACCGAAATCAGCGTGGACTTGCCCGCATTGGGGAAACCCACAAGGCCCACATCGGCAAGCAATTTTAGTTCGAGCCGCAGGCGGCGTTCCTCACCGGGATGCCCTTCCTCATGTTCGCGCGGCGCCTGGTGCCAGGGCTTGGCAAAATGCTGGTTGCCGCGTCCCCCGCGTCCCCCCTGCGCGATCAGCACACGCTGGCCGGGCGTGGCCAGATCCGTGATCCTTTCGCCGGTTTGTTCGTCGAAGGCCAGCGTGCCCACGGGCACCTTCAGAATCATGTCCGCGCCGGAATGCCCGGTGCAGTTGGAGCCTTCGCCGTGCCGCCCGCGATCGGCTTTGAATTCGCGATTGTAGCGGTAGCGCAAAAGCGTGTTGTCGTTGGGGTTGGCTTCGAGATAGATGCTGCCGCCGTGGCCGCCGTCGCCTCCGGACGGACCACCGCGCGGAACGAATTTCTCGCGGCGAAAGGCCACGCAGCCATCGCCGCCGATCCCAGCCTTTACCAGAATTTTTGCTTCGTCAACGAACAAGAGGAATATATCTCCAAGAGAGCGGACCGCCCGTGCGGCCGCCCAGAAACACGAAGGCGGTCCGGCACTGGCCGAACCGCCTCAGTAAAAAATTCGCTTAGTTTGCGGCGGCAGCCGGAGCAGCCTGCTCGGCAGGAAACACGCTGATAAAGCGGCCGTGCCGGCCCTTGTCTTCGAACTTCACGTAGCCGTTGATGAGCGCGTACAGCGTGTCGTCCTTGCCCTGACCGACATTTACGCCGGCCTGGTGCTTCGTGCCGCGCTGCCGAATCAGGATGGTGCCGGCATTGACGAGCTGCCCGCCGAAGCGCTTGACGCCCAGCCTCTGGCCGTGTGAATCGCGGCCGTTGGTAGAGGAGCCGCCGCCTTTCTTATGTGCCATGACGCATTCCTTTTCTGTGTAGGCGCCGGGCTTCAGCCCGGCGTTTCTTCCTATGGTGTGCTCTTCGGCTGCGGCTCTCGCGAGCAACCGCCGAGCCAAATTCCGATGTTAAAGCTTAATGTCGCTGACCTGCACGGCGGTGTAATTCTGCCGATGGCCGCGCTGAATCTTGTATTGGTTGGTTTTCTTGAACTTGAGCACGATGACCTTCTTGCTGCGTCCCTGTTCGACGATCTTCCCGGTCACACTCGCTTTGGAAGCGTCCGCGCCCAAGACCACTTTTTTTTCGTCGGTATGCACGGCGAGAACGGAGCCAAAGGTCACCTTCTCCCCGACTTCCCCGGTAACTCGTTCAATGCGAATGGTGTCGCCGGGCGCGACGCGATACTGCTTCCCCCCGGTCTTAATCACGGCGTACATCTGTCCTCCAAGCGCTAAAGGCAAACAATGATTATAGAGGTTTTTGGGCTGGAGCGTCAACGAGCGAAAAACGACAGGTAGTTTGGGAAATCAAGTCCGTTTCCATCGTCCTGAGCGAGCTGACCCTATGTGTACAACCATATTCTCCATCTTCAAATCAGGCGGCGGGCGAGACGCAACCTTTGTTCCGCTTAGGGGTTTAGTTACATAGGGCGCTTGGGATTGCTGAGGCGCCTGCAGGTATTCAGATCCTGGGTTGCGGTGAGCGGTGGGGATCTGACGGAGGTTCAAGAAGATGCGTTATCTACGGTATCTCGCCTTACTAGGAATCTGCATTCTACCGGCGGTGGTTCCCGCCCATGCGCAGAGAGTTGTGGTCGGCGTCGGAATCGGCGGCCCGGTCTATGGTCCGGGCTATGGTTACGTAGGACCTTGGGAGGAGTGCGCTTACGGCTACTACGGCTATTACCCGTATGCGTGCGTGCCGTATGGCTACTACGGGCCTGATTGGTTCTCGGGCGGCGTGTTCATTGGAGCTGGACCGTGGTTTCGCGGCGGCTTCCGCGGAAATCGCGGGTTCTTCCGGCCCGGCTTCCGTGGTCGTGGTCCGGTCTTCCGTGGACGCGGCGGGTTTGAGCGAGGATTCGACGGCCGTGGTTTCCGCCGTGGTTTCGAGCCCCGTGGCAGGTTTCGTGGCAACGGGGGCGGAGGCTTCCATGGTGGAGACGGTTTTCACGGTGGATTCCGCGGCGGTGGCGGTTTTCATGGTGGAGGTAGCTTCCACGGTGGAGGTGGTTTCCATGGTGGTGGATTCCACGGAGGCGGGCGCAGGTAACCTGCTCCACACTTCGATATGAGAGCGTGGAAAACAGCTGGCAGCGGTTGCTGCCAGCTGTCTTCCTTTTTTCGTTGGAAACTTAGACGCAGACGCCTTCGTCGGTTGGTTGCGGGAACTGTTGTGAAAACCAGAACGAATGCGGCGTGGCGCCGTGCGTCTGGTAGTGCTCCAATCTTTCCCGGCCTTCCGCAACGGTTGGCAAGTGCCCGGCGGGAATCCACCATAGGCAGTAACTAGGCTTGTCCATCTTCTCGAACCACTTGGCGCGGTCTCGGAACACTTGAATGTGGCCTGACTTGTAAGCGAAGTCGCGCAAAGCCTCGACGGATTCCCAGACGGACATGTTGACGATCACGAAGGGATCGTCGTTGTAAACGATATCGGTGGCGTTTCCGGCCACGGATTGAAGCCGCCAGACGAAGGCGGGAGCCTTGTCCGCCAGGGCGTTGATGGGCTCAAGCTGCGCGACGAATTCCGCAATTTTCGGGTCGTCGATCGGAGCGATCAGGCGAGAGATGTTAATTTGCGCCAATTGATAGAGCATCGAGGATTCCCCCGGAACTAGAATTCAGAAGTCGAAACGATAGCCGAGAATCATTTTGGCAATCAAGTGATCCGTCGAGCGCGTGACGCCGACTCCCAGGCCAAAGTTGACCTCCCATTTCGGCGAGAGGTTGAGGTCGATGGCCGGAAGGATCTGGTGCTGCTGCTCGTTGAGCGGCGAGAAACCCGTCACCGGGCCGACGGAGCCGTAGTATTCCAAGCCGCCGGTGATTTTCTTCGTGAAGTCATAGCTGAACTTGAAATTCGGCGAAAAGACCACGCCTTGATGGACGCTGGCGCCGTGGAAGGAACGGTCGAGCGTAGGGTTCAACGAAAAATACCAGCGGCCGATCTGCTTGTCGGCGATCGGGCGGATTTCCCACGTCCAAGTGTCGACAGAGAACTTGCGGCGCTGGTAGCCGATCTCGTTGGAAAGGCTGAGGCCCACAGGCCAGTTCCATTTCTTGGGGATGCGCACGCGCGGCCGAATGTGATCGCCCACCCATTGCACGCCTTGCCCGCTGCGCGCGGAAGTAAAGATGTAGAAGCCGACCTCGAACCAGTCGTTGAAGCCGTGAGTGATTTCGATGGTTTCGTGCTCGGCATGGTTCGTGGGGAGGACGCCATCCTGCACCGTCTTGGAGCCGTCGATGGTGAAGTTGCTGTGCAGCTCGACCATGGTGTGGCCCGGCTCGACCGTGTCGTAGCCATAGACCTGGATTTCGTAGTTGTCCTGGGCCCGAGCGGGAATGGAGGAAACCCCGCCGATAATTAGAAGAAGCGTTCCTGCGAACCAGAGTCTTGGTCCCATGCCACTCCTTAAGAGTCC
>JBGOVR010000100.1:0-17765 GCA_041478205.1 Candidatus Acidiferrum sp. | reverse complement strand
TTCGACGATGCTCATTCGATTCGGCTCAATTCCCTTCCCCGATCAGGCCATCGGGTGACGATGCTCCGCCGAGTATCTTCCAGTCGCATGGTACTCCAGTTGGCGCTCGATATCGCCCAGCATGCTGCTAGCGCCGAAGCGAAAAAGTTCCGCGTTGAGCCACGAAGGACCGAGTTCTTCCTTCATTAGGGAGAGCCAATCAAGCGACTGCTTCGCCGTGCGAATGCCACCCGCAGGCTTGAATCCGACAGCCATGCCCGTTTCGTGGGCATACTCACGGATGGCGCGTGTCATGACCAAGCCAACCGGAAGCGTGGCGTTGACCGCTTCCTTGCCAGTAGAAGTCTTGATGAAGTCGGCACCGGCCATCATCGCGACTACGCTGGCGCGCGCAACGTTGCGCAGCGTCAGCAAGTCACCGGTTCCGAGGATTACCTTCATGTGCGCCGATCCGCAAGCAGCTTTGAACGTCGCGACTTCGTCGAAGAGCGCCTGCCATCGTCCGCCAAACACACGGGCTCGCGTGATGACCACATCAATCTCATGCGCACCCGCGTCTACCGAGCGGCGAATTTCGGCGACGCGCTCATCGAGCGGAGAAAGTCCCGCAGGAAAGCCCGTGGAAACGGCCGCGACTCTGATTCCGCTACCTGCCAACGCGCGAAGCGCGGTTTCCACGAAAACGTGATAGACACAAACCGCGGCAACTTTGATTCCCAGCTCTTCGATACCCAATTGCTTAACGAGTTCGTGCTGAATGGGCCGACGGGCTTTGGCGCACAAGCGCCGGACTCGCTCGTCGGTGTCGTCGCCGGAGAGAGTTGTGAGGTCCATGCAAGAAATTGCGCGAAGGAGCCAGGCGACCTGCCACTCTTTCTTGACCGTGCGGCGCGTGACCAGCGTCTGCGCCCGGCGTTCCACGGCGCTGGTATTGACGCGGACCTCTTCGACCCAATCGAGATTGAGAGGTATGCCCCGGTTCGGCCGCAACTCATGTCCTGAGATGGTGGCGAGCACTCTGGTATCGGAGGAGAGATGGATTTCCGCGGAATGCCCCTCCGCACTTTCTGCGATGCCGTACCGTCTGCCGTTCTTTGCGGCCATCAAATCTTCTTCCCAGCAACGATATTGCAAGATTGTACGTTAGATCAGAAAACAGGTGAAGCGTTCCGTGTGCGCAGACAGGCGAGGAACCGACGTGCGGAGCGATTGCAAATTCTTCGATGAGAACGGGATTCCCTTTACTTCAAGGGTTACGTTGTTCTCAACTCTCCACTCATACTTTGATCACGATTTTCCCCATGAATTGCCCGGACAACTGGAGGCGATAGGCCTCGACCGCCTGCTCGAAGGGAAACACCTTCTCGATGATCGGCCGGATCTGGTTGACCTCGATCGCGGCGTTCATCTCCTCGAACATCCTGCGGCTGCCCACGAAAATGCCGTGGAGACTCCCACCTTTGAGCATCAGGCTGAGCGGGTTTGCGTCTCCTGTGGGGCCCGCCAGCACACCAATCAGAGCCACCTTTCCAGCAAAAGCAACCGCTTGAAAGGAACGCGACAGCGTGCCAACGCCTCCAACTTCGATGACATGATCGACACCCCGCCCACCCGTTAGTTTCTGGACTTCCTCTTCCCAATTCGCATGGTGCTTGTAATTCACACCGGCGAACGCGCCGAGAGCGCGTGCGCGCTCGATCTTTTGATCGCTTGAAGAAGTCATGATCACCCGCGCACCGGCAGCCTTGGCAAACTGGAGCGCGAATATGGAAACTCCACCCGTGCCGAGGCAAAGGACCGTATCGCCAGGCTTCACGCGGTTGCCCGAGGCCATCAGTGCGTTCCACGCGGTGACGCCCGCGCACGGCAGCGTCGCCGCTTCCTCGTAGGACAGGCTCGCGGGTACGGCCACCAGGCCGTCTTCCGATAGAACCACGTACTCGGCGAGCATGCCGTCCAACGGGCTGCCCAACGCTGGGGGCGGCCCAGACGGTGGCCCATCGATCCACACTTGGAAAAAAGTAGCGGCGACGCGGTCGCCAGGCTTGAAGCGGGTAACGCCGGCGCCCACAGACATGACTTCTCCGGCGCCGTCGGACAAGGGGATCAAATTACGGCTCACCGGACCGCCAAAATAGCGTCCAGCGATAACTGCCTGATCGCGGAAATTGAGGGATACCGCGCGCACCCGGACCAGAACCTCGTGTGCTCTGGGCTGAGGATCGGGCCGCTCCACTCGGCGCAAACCTTCCAGATTCGTGGCCCCTTGCTGTATTTCGTACGCCCTCATGTGCTCGGCTCTCCCTAGCTGGTCTGGTTCTTGGGCGGGTCCCTGAGAAACTAGGTTCCGGCCAAGCTGTTATACCATTTTTCTCAAATATTGGAGACGCGCTCCTCAATCGCGCGCCTGCACTACTCTACCGGGTAGTGGTTCTTTGCCAGCTTCGCCTATTGGAGCTGGATTGACGGCTGAACGTCGTGGGAGATGAATGATATGTACCTCTAATGTTGTCGTTTGCGAGTGACCTGTCCTTCCGGGCAGGTGCCAAGCCCTTACCCAGCTGAAACAATGAATTCAACACACGCGTTTTCACGCCTCTTGATTCGGAGTCAGAACTCAGATGAAGCGGCTGGCGCATTGGCAACTGGCGGCTGCGGCCGGGCTCCTGGTGTCGTACACCATAGTTTCGGTGGTGGCGCGCCCTGGTTTCTTCCTGACCGCAGTCTCCGACATCACCGGCACGGCTTTATGGTTGACTGCGGTCGCGGCGATGCTGTGGGCGGCGTTCAGCAACCAGGGCCGAACACGGTGGTTTTGGATCCTCCTGGCCGCGGGCGCGGCGATGGTAGGCTGCAACTTTGGCGCTTGGTTGTATTACGAGGTCATCGTACGACAGTCCCCACCAGAGCCGTTCTGGGCAGACATCCCCCTCTTTCTGCAACCGGTTCCCATGATGGCGGCGGCCGCGATGCGGCCGGGTTCCAAGCAGCAAGAGCAGAAATTCCATCTCAGCACCCTGAATTTTCTGATTCTCTTGTTGTGGTGGGTCTATGTTTACATGTTTCTGGTGTACCCCAACGAATACATCCTGCCGAACAAGACGTCATTCAACAGCTACTACTATGTGCTGTTCGTTCTAGAGTTCGCGGTAATGCTCGCAGTTCTGGGGGGCATGGCTTTGGTCGCTCAGGGTGCCTGGCGCAAGATTTACTGGCATCTTTTTTTCGCCGGCTCCCTTTACCTCATCTCCTACCAGTGGCTGAATGCTGCGTTGCAGCGGGATGAGTACTACAGTGGGAGCCTCTACGACGTTCCCGATTATGCTCCGATCTGCTGGTTCATTCTGATTGCTTTGCGCGCTCGCAACGTGCCCTCCGAGGAACTGGCCGGCAGCGAACGAGGCCTCACCACCGACGTGCCCGGATTCCTGGCGGTGCTTGCAGTTCTGTCCATGCCGCTGATTGGTCTGTGCGAGTTGTTCCTGGACCCGCAGGCCACCCAGTTGCGCCCGTTTCGGACCCTAGTCACCCTGATCGGCGTTCTGCTGGTAGGCGTCTGCGTGTTTCTGCGGCAAATCCTGCTAGCTCGAGAAATGTCGCGGTTGCTGCTCGATTCCAAACAGAACCTGGAGCGTCTACAGCGCGCTCAAAGCCAACTGGTACAAAAGGAGAGGCTGGCGGGAGTCGGGCAACTGGTCGCCGGGGTGGCTCACGAACTGAACAATCCGCTGACCGCAGTCATGGGCTATTCCGATCTCCTCATCGATCAGGCTGCGGAGGGTACGTCCCGTCAGAAGTTGGAAAAGCTGGGAACGGAAGCCCGGCGCATGAAACGCATCATCGATAACCTGATTAGCTTCGCCCGGCCCCATCGCGAAGGGCGTCGCCTGCTAGACATTGCCGTGATTGGACGAGAGTCTCTGATGCTCTGCGAGTACCAGTTGCGGAGCAACGGTATCAATGTGGAAATGAACTTCGCGCCGAATCTGCCGCGGATCGCTTTGAACGAGGGCCAATTCAAGCAGGTCTTCGTGAATCTATTGAGCAACTCCGCTCATGCCCTCGAACAAGCTCGAGAAAAGAAGATCCTCGTGGAAGGAAGCTTGGAAGGCGAAAAAGTGATCATTCGGTTCAGCGATTCGGGGCCGGGATTCAACGACGTTAGTCGTGCCTTCGATCCTTTCTACACAACCAGGCCCGTCGGTCAGGGAACTGGTCTAGGCCTGAGCATGTGTTACGGCACCGTCCGGGAACATAACGGCAACATCTACGCCCAAAACCTGCAACCCAATGGAGCCGTCGTGATCATTGAGCTCCCTGCGAAGCCGGAAGCAGAAAACTCCCAGCCTGATAAGTCCTCTCAAAACAGCCCTACTCATGACGTAAAAACTATTTTCCGCTGAGCCACGACCATCTCCATCCAGGCGCCGCAACAGCCACCCGAGTGTGATTCTTCTTTCCCCTCTCCGCCAGCGATTTCAAAACGATCAATTTACGTGTTCAGCCAAGGTGCGGGCCAACAATCTCGCATAGCTGTGAGTGTGCGTGCGTCGTTAACAACCGCGAGTTTTAGATTTTTTCTCGGAGAAGTCAGATCAAGCTAAATCATTGAAAATAAGTGGTGAGCCGGGCAGGGCTCGAACCTGCAACCCGCTGATTAAGAGTCAGCTGCTCTACCATTGAGCTACCGGCCCACGGACAACTTTACAATTTTACACAGGCTCCGCGGCTTTGTCGAACCTGGCCAAAAAAAATACGCCGGCTCCGCGTCGGACAACCTAGCTGGCCTTACCCGGATTGCTTCTCGCCGCGAAGCACGCCCACGAGTTCGCGAGCCACGTTGCGAGCGCGAGCCAGATCGCCAGGTTCAAAGGAGATGGCCGCGACGCGCGGATGGCCCCCGCCGCCGAACTTCTCGGCCAGCGACGCCAGATTCTGGTTCGCGGTCGCCTGATTCCAGGGATTGGTTCCAAGAGACACCTTGGCCCGCACCTCGGAAGCACTGACGCTGACCGAGTACACGCATTCCGGATGCAGCAGGTACGGAATAAACTTGTTGTAGCCCTCGAGATCCAGGTCACCGACATCAAAGAAAATTACTTGTTCGCGGGCTTCGCTGCGTTCGCGAAGAATCTCGATGGATTGCCGGTGGCGTTTCAGCAACGGCTCGAGGTGCTTCGCGACCAACGGCAGCCTGATCATTTCCGCCAGTGGGCGGTGCGCGAGTTCCGGAATGATGCGCGCCGGAAGATCATTTTCCGGCGCCGCTTCAATGACCAGCGCGAGCTGCATCGCAGGCTCGGCGAGCTCGACGGCGAATTGCGGCGTCGGATACTGCGCGCCGTCGATGATATCGCCCCAATGAATCAGTTCTTCCAGGGGCTTCGTGTCGAAATCGAACTTGTCCCTCGCAACCGTGGCGATCAATTTTGTACAGGACTTAAAGTCCGGCTGGTAAAACATGCGCGGACCAGGATGTGCCCGAAACTGCTCGGCATCTTGGGGTGTAAGGAAAGCGCTCTGATGGTGGTCGAACCACCAGGTTACCTTCGGCGAGTTCGAATACTTGAAGTCTACGATGACATTCTCATCGCCATCAAACAGGTCGCCTTCCCAGGGTTGCGCGGCCCGATGGGTCATGCCACTGAAGCCAAACTCCGCGGCTTGATCGAAGCGCTCCCGGTAAAAACGGTAAAAAAGCGCAGCGGAAGCTGTGCCATCAAAACAGCGGTCATGGAAGCACAGGCGTACGTAGGTCATGGCTCGGTGAAGCGGCGTTCCTCGTATACATGCCCTAGGTTGGCATGGACAAAGCCTTAAAGATTGGCGGCAATTACAAAGGAAGTCAAGCGTCAACCGCCCCGCGCCAGTTCTTAGCAGAATAGCAGAGCCGCCGGTTCGTCCCCGGCGGCTCTGGTAAATCGCAAAAACGACGAAAACTGCTTACTTGACCATGCCTTCCACGATGTTCCCGATGATCGGCAACTTGAATATTTCGCGGTTGTACGCCTTGTACATCAGGAAAATCCATATAGCGAGGAACGCAAGCCAAATGACGGGCGCCAGGAAAAAGCTCAGAAATCCGATCGGGAAATGCATCGCCGCGGTCACCACGGTCAGGGTCATGCTGACCACCCAGAAAACGATCCAAACGGCGAAGAACGCAATGTTGAACGCAATAGACTGAGCCGCATGAAACTTGATTGAGGGACGCTTATCGATTAGCAGGAAAATAAGGCCGCTAACCCACCCAAACATGTAGCACAGCAAACCCGCTACATTTTCGTCCATACCTGCAGTCGGAGAAGCTGCCGGCGCGGCAGGCGCCGCTGCCCCACTCTGGCTGGCACCGCACTTTGGACAAAATGCCGCCCCACTCACTTCCGCACCACACGCGCTACAAAAGGCCATGAACACACCTCCTTGGGGGGTTCGAATGACGCGGAGGGTAGCAAAGGATCAGCCTGGCTGCAATCTTTATCGCGGGCTCAACAATCTGGCGCCCAGCTAGGCAACCGCGCTTCGCGTCTGATTCGACGCGCCCCCCGCCCGCAGCGTGAAGTTCATCGCGAAGTACGGCGTCCGCGCCAGCGTCTTTTGAAAATCAAGATCGTCGCCATAGAGCCGCTTCGGCACTTGCCGCGCCAGAATACTCACGGCCAGCGGACTTCTCCGCAGCGGGTACGGCGTCAGAGAAACGGAATTCTCACCGTCCGGGCGCACCTCCCAATCGACGTCATCCCCCTCGTCATTTAGAGGAACCCCGTCGATTGTCGCGTCTTCCAGTGCCCCGAGACAGAAATACAGTGAGAGGCGATCCAAAGCTTGCAGCAGCCGCGCGTTCCTCTCCAGCGATTTCTCTTCCGCGAAGCTCTTGGCGGCGGGATTCACGCGAAGGTCGACTTTGAGCCGCAATTGCTGCAGCTTTAGCCGCTGAAGGAAATCGTTCACCAGGTGCGATTCGTTCGATTTCACGTACTTGGCGGAGAAACCCGGCAGCCTGGCCCGTGCGCGGTCATACAACCCGGTGCAGTGCATGCTGACCAGCAGACCCGCGTAGGAATCTGCCTGGACAACGCGCTCGATCCCACGCTGATACAGCGCCACGTGCTCTTCGGTCGGAATCGACATGAAGCTGTAAGGCAAGCGCGTTTTCGGGTCGATCCGCGGCTCCAACTCCCACTCACGCCAGCCATTGTCGTGTTCACCCGCCGCCAGGCAGAAAGATTCAAACGGTTCGGGCCGCTGGAAGACTTCATTGCCCCATTCGCGCGCAAAAAAACCCGACAGAATCGCGTGATCGGTCTGCCGTATCACCAGCAGTTGATCCTCGCGCTCCTGAAGAATCATCGCGCTGCTCGCAATCGCGGCGGTGCCTCGTAACCGTGCCTCGCGGCAAACGCTGTCATTCCTTCAATCCCTCATGCCAAACCGCGGTCATTTGGCGCGCCTATTATGCCCCGCCAGGCGTGCAATCCAGCAACACAATCCACGGAACACGGTCCTAGAGTTTTCCCCTCCAATCCCGGTATATTACTTGTACCACTGCGGGAGTGGCGGAACTGGCAGACGCGCAAGACTTAGGATCTTGTGGCCGAAAGGCCGTGGGGGTTCAAATCCCTCCTTCCGCACCAAAATTTCCGACGAGGAAATTTTGCCCTGAGCAAGCAGCGCGAGTCGAAGGGCTCTTCTCCGATCTTGCCGACCGGATGGTGCACCTACGTCTTGATCTGCGAAGATAGCTCCTACTACGTCGGTAGCACGGAGGATCTTACCCAACGCATCCGCGATCACGCCTCTGGCAAAGGCTCCGGATACACGAAGGCCATCCGTCCTAAGACTCTCGCTTGGTACGAGCCCCATCCAGACAAGAAGAGCGCGTGCGCACGTGAGCGTCAGATCAAAGGCTGGAGCCACGCGAAGAAAAACGAACTCGCCTGTGGAACCCTAACCTCCTTTATGTTCGGTTCACGGCTCTGGAGTCGTCTCTCCTGAGCGAAGCGGACAGAGCGACCATCGCGCGGTCAGCCTATTGCGCCATTTTCCTCTTCCCCCTTCCCCCCATTTCACGATATGAAGTCCCTGTATCGGTCCTCCTGTTGATTGCCCGCGGGGACCATGCCCCAGAGGTGCACCAAATGGAGCCAAGCATTCACGACATCCTCAATCTTTACAATCCTACCGACCCCCTGGAGCGCGCCTCGACCATTCCAGCGCCGTGGTATCGGGACCCGCGCGTCGAGGAACTCGAACGCACAAATGTTTTCAGCGCCACGTGGCAAGTTGCCGGCCGCGTGGACCAAGGGCGCGAGAAGGGGCAGTTTTTTACCGCTGACGTCGCCGGCGAGCCCATCGTTGTTGTTCGTGCCGACGATGGCCCGCTACGCGCCTTCTACAATGTCTGCAGGCACCACGCCGCCGCAGTCGTCACTGAAGCGCAAGGCTGCGCGAAACAGTTCCGCTGCCCGTACCACGGATGGACCTACGGAATCGACGGCGCTCTAAAAGGAATGGTCGAGTTCGACGGCGTCTGCAACTTTGATCGCGCGAAGAACGGCCTCGTTCCGATTCGCGTGGATACCTGGGAGAACTTCGTCTTCGTGAACCTCGACGGTCGCGCTGCTCCGCTACGCCATTTCCTCGGCGCGGTCCCTGGCCTCGTTGCGCCACTCAAGCTGACCGAAAAACTTCACTATTTCGATCGCCGGATCTACACCCTCAACTGCAATTGGAAGGTCTACGTCGATAACTACTTGGACGGCGGCTACCATGTCCCGCATGCGCACAAGGGACTAAGCAGCGTCATCGAGTACACCCAGTACACCATCGAAAATTTCGAGCGCGCCTGCCTCCAATCGAGTCCTCTTTCTTCGAATGCAGACTCGGCAGCGGGTGTCGCCGCGACGCGCCAAGGCCGCGCATTCTACCTTTGGATTTATCCGAATTTCATGATCAACGCCTACGAAGGTGTCATGGACACGAATCTCGTCCTACCGCTCGGCGTGGACAAGTGCGCGGTGATCTTTGACTACTACTTCGGCGACACGAGCGCTGCCGCCGACGCTCACAACAAAGAAAGCATCGCCGTCAGCGAAAAGGTACAAGACGAAGACATGGCCATTTGTGACGCAGTCCAGCGAGGCCTCCACTCTCGCGCCTATCTAGCAGGCCGTTTGTCCGTCCGCCGCGAAGCAGGCGAGCACCTCTTCCACCGCTTGCTTCACGCCGACCTCACCTCGGCCCTCACCCAGCCTGCAGCCGCCGACTGAGACTTTTTCTTCGCAGTGCCGCCTCGGCAAATCTCTGCGTCTGTGCGTTAGTTTTTTCTACCCTCCGCTACTCAAAAATCACGGTCTTGTTGCCATAGAGAAGGATGCGGCTCTCCAGGTGCCATCTCACCGCCCGCGAGAGCACCACCTTTTCGAGATCGCGGCCTTTTTCCACCAGGTCTCCCAAGTCATCGCGATGCGAAATGCGCGCCACTCCTTGTTCGATGATTGGCCCGTCGTCCAGAACTTCCGTAACGTAATGCGCCGTCGCTCCAATCAGCTTGACTCCCCGATCGTAAGCCTGCTGGTGCGGTTTCGCGCCGATGAACGCCGGCAAGAACGAATGATGAATATTGATAATCTGCTGCGGATAGTGGCGAATGAAATCGGAAGACAGCACCTGCATGTACCGCGCGAGGACGATCAAATCAATGCCGCTGTTTCGCAGGAGATCGAGCTGCTGGTGTTCTGCCTCCGCCTTGTTTTCCTTGGTCACCGGGACGGCGTGGTACGGAATAGCGTAGAAATCCGCGTGCCGTTTGGCATCGGCATGATTGCTCACAATGAGGACAATTTCACAGGCCAGCTCGCCGTTGCGCTGTCGATAGAGCAGGTCAACCAGGCAGTGATCGTACTTGGACACAAAAATGGCCACCCGCGGCCGGTAGCTCGAGAGCGCCAATCGCCACTGCATGGCAAACTTTTCCGCGACCGCAGCGAACTTCCCCGGAAAATCCTTAGGATCGATTTGAAAACCATCCAGCGACCACTCGACCCGCGCGAGGTACAACCGCGGCCCCTCACCCGCCTGGTGCTGTTCGAAATGAAGGATGTTGCCATCGTGGCGGTAAATAAAATCCGCAATCGTGGCGTCGAGCCCTTTGCGGTCGGGACATTGAACCAACAGAATGGCTGTGTTTTTCAAGACTACTCCGGTATCCAATTGGGCCCAATCAGTTCGCGTGTGCTCGCATCCGACCCTGCCTGAGGCAAAGCATGGAGGGTAGTCAGCCCGGCCATTCCCATCGCTACAACAAGGAGATATTTCATGCCCGTCAGACTAGCAGAAGCTGCGATTTTAAAACTTCGAAAAATGTACCGGGCATTGCATGCGGAGGTATCCAGATGTATCGTACGTGTCCCGGATTTAGCAAGAACGGAATTCGATATGAAAGGACACGGTATGAGTACACTCACTCTCGTGCACGTCGTGTTGAGCTTGATCGGGATCTTCTCGGGAGTCGTCGTTGTGTTCGGACTGCTCTCCTCGAAGCGCCTCGATGGCTGGACGGCGCTCTTTCTGATAACCACCGTTTTGACCAGTGTGACCGGCTTTCTCTTCCCCATCCATCATCTTACGCCGGGTCTTGTGGTCGGCGTCATATCTCTGGTGATGCTGGCCGTTGCGATTCTTGCGCGCTACGCCCTGCACCTCGCTGGCGCCTGGCGCAAGACCTACGTAGTCACTGCCGTGATCGCCCTCTACCTCAATGTCTTCGTCTTGATCGCGCAGGCTTTCATGAAGGTGCCTGCTCTGAAGGCCATGGCTCCGACGCAGTCCGAGCCGCCATTTTTGGTCACCCAACTCGTCGCTATGGCGCTTTTCATCGTGCTCGCCATTTTCGCGGCCATCAAGTTCCGCAATGATTCGGCCGTCGCGGCTTGATGGCAGTTTCCGTCGATGCCGTGTGTCGGCTGCGTCTTTCGGTATTTCGGTCCGCAAGTCTTGACACACGCAACGCGAAGCTTTCGCATCTATCTCCTATCCCGTACTCAATTGACGCTCTCTGGCGCCTCGCCTATACTGGCGTATTGAGTTTGCAGGGTGCTTTCTCACCTGTCTGGCCTCTTCTGAAAGCTTGGCTTGTCCTGGACCGCAGACTTGGACGCTTGCTGTCGAGAACCAGCGCATACTCGCAATCGCACCCAATCGTTTGAGTCGCCACGAATTGGTCACCACGGATGAGGAAAGGACCGTTGTATGGCTGAAGCAACCTGCCGCCGCGAACTCGATCTTGAGGTCCCGGCGGACGAAGTATCCACTGCCATGGAGCGTGTGGCGAAGGAATTTGCGCGCATTGCGCGTGTCCCGGGCTTCCGCCCCGGAAAGGCTCCGATATCGCTGATCCGCCGCCGCTTTGCGGCCGACATCAAAGGCGAGGTTCTGCAATCGCTCGTCCCCGAGCGCGTCGAAAAAGCCGTCTCGGAGCAGAAACTGACACCCGTCTCTCAGCCGCAAGTGGACAAGCTCGATTTCGCGGAAGGGCAGCCGCTCAAGTTCCGCGCGGTGTTCGAGGTCCTTCCGGATTTTGAACTCGCGAACTATAAAGACCTCGAGCTCGAAATGCCGGTGATGGACGTCACCGGTGACGACGTAACCAAAACCCTGGAAGAGATGCGCGAGCGCGCCGCGGCCTTTGCACCCGTGGAAGGACGCCCGGCCGAAAACGGTGACTTCGTTCAACTCAAGCTGATGGGCGCGCCCGCGGGCGGCGGCGATCCCGTGCAAGCGGACAACGTGTTGTGCCACATCGGCGCCGAAGAAACCATGGAGCCGTTCAACGAAAACTTGCGCGGCGCGAACACCGGCGATCGTAAGGATTTCGACGTGCAATACCCCGCCGACTACCCCGACGCCAAGCTTGCCGGCAAGACCTATCACTATTCCGTCGAGGTTCTCGGCATCAAAACGAAAAAGCTGCCCGAGCTGAACGATGAATTCGCGAAAGACGTCAGCGACGCAACCACGCTCGACGAATTGAAGACCAAAGTCCGCGAAGGTCTAGCAGCCGCGCGCGACCAGAAACACAAAGACCTCTTGCGCGAGAAGGTTTTGGCCTCCATCGTCAAGCTCCACGACTTCCCCGTACCAGAATCCCTCGTGGAGCATCAAATGGATGTGCGGCTCGAGCGCGTTGTTCGCTCGCTGGCTGCCCAAGGCGTGGACCCACGCGCCGTAAACGTTGATTGGGTTACCCTCCGCCGGCGCCAGCAGGAGCGTGCTACCGACGACGTGAAAGCGGAGTTGATCGTCGATCGCATCGCTTCCACGGAGAACATCGACGTCGCCGAAACGGAGCTTGATCAGGAACTGGAACACGCCGCCAGCCATAGTGGCGAATCCGCACAAGCCATCCGCGCTCGTTTGACAAAGCAGGGTACGCTCGATAGGATGAAAGCGAAGCTGCGGAGTGACAAAACTCTCGATTGGCTCGCGCAGAACTCCCGGATTCGCACCGTCGCCGCACCAGAAACGAAGTGACACGGTCGGGCTCCTGAGCCCGCAATATTTACTCAAATGAAAAATTTCGACGATTCCAACTATAGCGGAACAACGCTTGTACCCATGGTGGTCGAACAGACCAGCCGCGGCGAGCGCGCCTACGATATTTATTCCAGGCTCCTCAAGGAGCACATCATCTTTATTGGCACGCCCATTGACGACCACGTCGCCAATCTGGCCACTGCCCAGATGCTCTTTCTTCAAGCCGAGGACCCCGAGCGGGACATTCAGCTTTACATTAATTCCCCGGGCGGCTCGATTACCGCGGGTTTTGCCATCTACGACACCATGCAGTTTGTGAAGCCCGACGTGGTCACCACCTGCATCGGCCAGGCCGCATCCATCGCCGCTGTCTTGCTCGTCGGCGGAGCGCCGAAAAAGCGTTTCGCCCTGCCCAACGCGCGTATCCTTATTCATCAGCCTTGGATGTCTGGGCTCGGCGGCCAGGCCACGGACATTGATCTCCATGCCAAGGAGATCATTCGCATGCGTAGCATGATCAACAGATTGCTCGCGCAACACAGCGGCCAGTCCGTCGAGCGCATCGAAAAAGATGTCGAGCGCGACTTCATCATGAATCCGGAACAAGCCAAAGAGTACGGCATGATCGACGAGATCATTTACAAGCATCGCTGAAGCCCGAGTGCTCTGCTGCGCCTTGCGCAACCGGCGGCTTGTTCCAAAAAGTTAGTAGCGGTTCAGGTTTCTCTTTCTCTTAGGAGAATAATCGGCCTAGAATGTTGCTTGGGACTCCGTTGACGCCCAGCGGAGACGAGGGCCTTCACACCGGTGAAAAAATTCAATCCAGACGAGCCATTGCGCTGCTCCTTTTGCCATAAAACGCAGGAGCAGGTCGAAAAGCTGATCAGTTCGCCTTCCGACTACCCCCGTGCGTACGTCTGCAACGAGTGCGTTGGCGTTTGCCAGACCATCCTCGAAGATGAAAAGCGCGAGCAAGCTTCCACCCCGACGCGGCACCTTCCTCGCCCCCCGGAAATCAAGCAATTCCTCGACGGCTACGTCATTGGGCAGGATCGCACCAAAAAGAAACTCGCCGTGGCAGTCTACAATCACTACAAGCGAATTTTCCTCAACAAACAGCCCGGCGACGTCGAGCTCAGCAAATCCAATATTCTTCTGATCGGACCCACCGGTACGGGCAAGACGCTCCTGGCGCAAACCCTGTCGCGCATGCTCGAGGTGCCCTTCGCCATCGTGGACGCCACGACGTTGACCGAAGCGGGCTACGTCGGCGAAGACGTCGAGAATATCATTCTGAAATTGCTGCAGGCCGCCGATGGTGACGTCCAGAAAGCGCAGCAAGGCATCATCTACATCGACGAAATCGATAAGATCGCCAAGAAAGACGAAAACCCTTCGATCACTCGCGACGTCTCCGGCGAAGGCGTGCAGCAGGCGCTGCTCAAGATTCTCGAAGGCACCGTCGCCAATGTGCCTCCGCAAGGCGGCCGCAAGCACCCCCATCAGGAATTTACTCCTGTCGACACCACGAACATTCTCTTTGTCTGCGGCGGCGCCTTTGTCGGCCTCGAGAAGATCATCGAGAAGCGCGCTGGCCGCCGCTCGCTCGGCTTCCACACCGACTCGTCTCCGTCTACGCCGCAAAAACGCAATACCGAGCTCCTCGAACAGGTGCAGCCCGGCGACCTGATCCGTTACGGCCTCATCCCGGAATTTGTTGGCCGCTTGCCCGTTGCCGGCGTGATGAACGATCTAGACAAGTCCGCGCTCGTCCGCATTCTGACCGAACCCAAGAACGCGCTCCTCAAGCAGTACCAGCGCCTCTTCGAGTTTGAAAACGTCCGCCTGCGCTTCACCGATGATGCCCTGGAAACCGTCGCGGAGTTGGCTCTTCAGCGCAAGGTCGGCGCGCGAGGCTTGCGCATGATCCTGGAAGATCTCATGCTGGAGTTGATGTATCACCTGCCGATGCAGCGAAAAGTGCGCGATTTCGTGGTGAATGAGGACATGGTTCGCACCCGCGAGATTAATTGGACTTTGCTCGAAAAGGCCGGATAGGCCGCTTCGCGCATTTTAAGACCGGCCGGCTTGCGGCCGCACAAGTGGGATTCAGGGGCCTTAATGTTCAATCGGGAAAAACAGGAAATGAAGCGCGTACCCATGATGCCGGTGCGCGATATGGTCATCTTCCCCCAGCAGATGACGCCATTCATCGTCGGGCGGGAAGCTAGCGTCCGCGCGCTCGAAGAGGCGCTCGCGGGCGACAAGAAGATTTTCCTTTCCACGCAGCACGATGCCTCGGTGGATGATCCCAAGCCGGAAGAAATTTACGCGGTTGGCACGCTCGCGAACATCGTCCAGAGCGTCAAACTCCCCGACGGCAATATCAAAGTTCTGGTCGAAGGCGTCGAGCGCGCTCGCGCCCTGTCGATCGCCACGGAAGAAGGCTTTTTCCGCGCCACCGTGCGCCTCCTCAACGCCCGCGTCGAACCTTCCCCGCAGGTTGAGCAGACGGTACAGAAAATTACCGCCTTGTACGAACAATTTATCAAGCTCTCCCAAAGCCTGAATTACGACACCATGATCGCGGCCGCCCGCGTCGATGACCCGGCCCGCCTCTCCGACACTATTGCCGCGAATCTGCAGCTCCCGGTCGACGAAAAGCAGGACCTGCTCGAAACCGTCGATCCCATCGAGCGCCTCAACCGCATTGGCGACATCCTGGAAATCGAGCTCGAAAAGCTGAACGTCGATCGCAACATCAACACCCGCGTGAAGCGCCAAATGGAGCGCGCGCAAAAAGAGTACTACCTCAACGAGAAGCTCAAAGCCATTCAGAAAGAGCTCGGCCGCGGCGAAAAAAGCGAAATCGACGAGATAAAAAAGAAAATCGACGCCGCGGGCATGAGCAAGGAAGTCCACGAAAAGGCCATTCAGGAGCTCAAGCGCCTCGAGCTGATGCCTCCCATGTCGGCCGAATCCACCGTCAGCCGCAACTATCTGGACTGGCTGCTCGCCGTGCCCTGGAAGAAAAGGTCCAAGGAAATCCGCGATATTCTCGCCGCCGAAAAAATTCTCAACGACGAGCACTATGGTCTCGACAAGGTCAAGGAACGCATTCTCGAATTCCTCGCCGTCCGGCAGCTTGTCAAAAATCCCAAGGGCTCGATCCTCTGCTTCGTCGGCCCTCCGGGCGTTGGCAAAACTTCCCTCGCCATGTCCATCGGCCACGCCACCGGCCGCAAGTTTGTCCGCGTCTCACTCGGTGGCGTCCGGGATGAAGCCGAGATTCGCGGCCACCGCCGCACCTATATCGGCGCCCTGCCCGGCCAGATCATCCAGATGATGAAGAAGGCCGGCACGGTCAATCCCATCTTCGTGCTCGATGAAGTCGACAAGATGTCCATGGATTTCCGCGGCGATCCGTCCGCGGCCCTGATGGAAGTGCTCGACCCCGAGCTGAACCACGCCTTCACCGATCATTATCTGGACGTCGAGTACGACCTTTCCAAAGTGATGTTCGTCTGTACCGCCAACGTCTTGCACACCATTCCGCAGCCCTTGCAAGATCGCATGGAGATCCTCCGCCTGCCGGGCTACACCGAACAAGAAAAGCTCGAGATCGCCAGGCGATTCCTGGTGAAGCGCCAGCGCGAAGCCACCGGCCTCGTCGACAAGAATCTCTCCTTCACCGATGAAGGAATCCTGCACATCATCCGGCACTACACCCACGAGGCCGGTGTGCGCAGCCTCGAGCGCGAAATTCAAAATATTTCCCGCAAGATGGCCCGTAAGGTCGTCACCGAAGGCACCGCTTCAACCGCCGAAATCACCCCCGCCAACGCCAACGATTTCCTCGGTATCCTGAAGTACCGCGAATTCTGGCTCGAAAAGCACAACGAAATCGGCCTGACCACCGGCCTCGCCTGGACCGAAGTCGGCGGCTGCGTCCTCGCCACCGAAGCAACATTAATGGAAGGCAAAGGCCGCCTGACACTCACCGGCAAGCTCGGCGACGTCATGCAGGAATCCGCGCAGGCCGCCATGAGCTACATCCGCTCGCGTTCCAACACATTTGGCTTGCCCAAGGATTTCTACCGCAATATCGACATTCACGTGCACGTGCCCGAGGGCTCCATTCCCAAGGACGGCCCCTCCGCCGGCATCACCATCTGCAACTCCATCGTCAGTGCGCTGACCAGAATTCCCGTCCGTTGCGACGTCACCATGACCGGCGAAATCACCCTGCGCGGCAAAGTCCTCCCCATCGGCGGCGTCAAAGAAAAACTTCTCGCCGCCCATCGAATGGGCTTGCGTACCGTACTCCTTCCGAAGGACAATGAGAAGGACCTGGCGGACATCCCCCAGGAAATCCTCTCGAGTCTTACGGTTCATTTTGTCGAGACCATGGATGAAGTGCTGCAGGTTGCGCTGGAGCGGCTTATCGTCCCGCTGGAGCTCTCCGCCGTTGCGCCCGTCGCGGAACCTTTCGTCGCCGGCGCCGAGAAAGACAAGAGTTTGACCAACTAAGCAGCGTTGTTTCAGCACCGGCCCGTCCTGCGGGTTGCCCCCGGCCAGATCGGGGTCGCTCGCACCAAACGTGGTCGCCAGTTCGATTCGGTCCGGCGCTGCCGCCCGTTGTCAGAAAGTCTGGTTTGCCCATCCTGGCTGGTTTTCGTTCATCCGCCAGTGCGGTGCGCCGCCCCGTAAGCAATCCGGATTGTCACGGTCAATTTTCACAATCAAAGCTAAGGACATATGAAAGAAACAAGCGTTGAAGGAAATAATCAGATGAGCATTAGCCTTGCCGAGCTCAAGGAAAAGAACATCACCGACTTGGCTAAGATCGCCAAGGAGTTGAATATCCCCGGCGCCAGCGGCATGCGCAAGCAGGAGCTGATCTTTCAGATCCTCCGCGCCCAAACCGAGAAGAACGGTTTGATCTTTTCCGAAGGCGTCCTCGAATGTCTCCCCGACGGCTTCGGCTTTCTCCGCGCCCCGGAATACAACTATCTCCCCGGCCCCGACGATATCTACGTTTCTCCGTCGCAGATCCGCAAGTTTGATCTTCGCACCGGTGACACCGTGTCCGGCCAGGTGCGTCCCCCCAAGGACGGCGAGCGCTATTTCGCCCTCCTCAAAGTCGAAGCCGTCAATTTCGCAGATCCCGAAGTCGCGCGCAGCAAAATCTTTTTCGACAATTTGACCCCGCTCTACCCGCAGGGCCGCCT
>JBGOVR010000002.1:0-66427 GCA_041478205.1 Candidatus Acidiferrum sp. | reverse complement strand
ACGACGACTTGTAGTCCGCATATCTCGGACGCATACTCGGCCAAACTTGCTGAAGGATGTCCACATCTCTTTGATTAAACGCTTGGGCGTAGCGTTGGATAATTGCCCGGACGGCGGCATCGTTGTCCACGGCTACCACCGGAGGTGTCTCGGCCTTGACGGGAGGCTTGACCGGGAGAATAGGAGGCTGGTTCAGCACCGCAAGCGTGCTGTTAACGTCGGCGAGATACTTCTTAGCTTCCTCTACATGCGGCCCGCCACTCTGAACCATCGACTGGAACTCCGTCCGTGCCGCCGCTAGCCCATTCTTGTCGGTCGCGCTCGCCGCTTGCTCATACCTTTGTACCGTCTGCTGAAACGCAGCGTCCGCGCTCTTCTTCTGCGCGCGAGCCTGGACATCGCCGATTGCCGCCGGAATGTTGTTGGCATAGCCAAGGGCTTCAGCGGACTGCGGGCTGCCGTCGTTCGCCAGCGCCTGAAACCTTGGCAGGAGAACCTTGAGTTGCTGGACAGCGGCGTCATCGTCGCGCTGCTTGGCCTGGTTAAACTGGTTTTCTAATTGCGCCAGCCTTTTTTGTTCCGCCTGGGCGATTTCGGTAACCAGCGATGCGGGATCGCTGCCGTTCTGCTGGAGTTGCTGGACTACCCATCGGGCAGATTGAAAGTCGCTTTGGCTCAGGTCCAGGTGCGCCTGGGCGAGAAGATCCCGCTCTTTGATCTGCTGAGGTATGACCTTGTCTAGATAGCTCTGAGCTTCGTCTCGACGGACACCCCCTGCACTGAGTGCTAAAATTTGGTTGAGTCCCCTGCGAGCCTCGCCGAACCGGCCGTCCGCTACGCGCTTCAGTGCCTGTTGCCACAACTGCTCTTCGCGCTGGCGAAGCTGGCGAAGATTGGCGTCCTTCATGGATTCGTCGATCTGCGAGATTTTCTGCTGAACATCGGATGCCAGTGGGCCGTTCAATGCGGCGGCTTGCTGCAGTTTCCCCCGGGCTCCGTCAAGATCATTCGCCGCGATTAGTTTGCCGGCAGCGTTGAGGAAAACGCGCTGTTGTACCTCGAGCGGATCGATCTTCGGCTTGGAGGGCTGTGGATTTGTCTTCGCTGGAGGCTGGACCCATTTCCAAAGCGTCGAGCGCGCCCCCACCCAAGCAGCCACCAGCACGACGAGCCCCAAGACACCCACGACTGCGGGCCTGCGCCAGATCGAAACCGCCGCGGGGAACGTGGCTCCGGCCGTGACAGGTGTGTCAGGGGAAGCAAGCTCTTGAACCTCGATCCGCGAAGCCGGAGCATCTAGTGAAATAGCGGATGGCTCCCCCGATTCCGCGATCATGGGTTGCGCTGGCTGGGCACTCAACGAGGGCGGCGGCGAGACTTCTTCCGGCGGGGTGATGGGTACGGTGTGTTGCGGTGAGAGTGCCGGTTGGACCGCCGCACCTTGCGCCGCGGATGCCCCCGCCAGAGAAATATTCTCAGGGGGCGCCGGAGCGCTGGGCATAGGCGTGCCCTGAGTGAAGGCATACTCCCTGGAAATGCTAGGAGGAATCGAGGGCGGGCTGGGCGCTGGTTCCCCTGCCACAACAGCCTTCGAATCTTTGATTTGCTCCGCCAATCGCTGAATACGAGGATCGAACGTCTCGAGAATCTTTGTTTCGAGGGTTTCGTCTAGGGCTTGGCTGGCGGCCTGCAGGTCGCCGGACTCCATAAGGGTGCGAATGGTCTCGAGGGCTCGTCCCTGCTCTCTTTTCTTTTCTCGTGCCTCAAGTTCCACTTCCGCGGAGTTCAGCAACTGGGTCACATCGGTGTCAGGACCGAGCGTCACGAGCGTTTGCTTCGCCAGGCCAATGGCCTCGCTAAATTTTTCCCGGTTGATCTTGACTCTTATTTCGCGGACTCGCTGCTCAATCTTCTGGCGGATTTCCAGCTTTCTCTGCTGGATCTCGGCCTGCTGATGAAGATCGAGTAGCTCTGGGTTCGCCGGGAAGTTTCTAAGACCTGTCTCACACGAGCCAATCGCCTCCTTGAAGCGATTGGAATTAAACAACGCCTTCACTTCCCCGAGCGTGTTGCGAAGCAAAAGCTCTTTTTCGATGCTCTCCTGTTGGCCGCCGGCGAACTCGGCAAGCCGCCTGAAGTTCGTCTCGCCTGGAAACTCGGTGAGAAGCTGTTTCGTCTTAGAGATAACCTCCGGATATCTTTTTTCGCTCATCAGCTTCTTCAGGACGTCCAATTCGCGCTGGATCCGTTCGGCCCTGGCTTGCTTTTCCTGTTCGCGCTGCACGAGTGAGCGCAGTTTGAGCACACCGGCGTCCTTCGGGTGAACTTCGGCGAGGCCATCCAGCAACGTCAGCGCTTCCCCAAAGGACTGTGCCGCCAAACGAGTCCTCGCTTCCGCGAGCTTTTGCTGTTTCTGTTGCTCTGCGCGATCCTCGCGGGCTGTTTCCAGCAGTTTGCTTATCTCCCCTTCGCTCGGGAAGTCTTCTTGCAGCTTGCTTAGAAATGCAATGGACTCATCGTAGCGCCGGGAAGCCAGAAGTTTGCGAGCTTGTGCTAAGCCCTCTCGCTTGCGCTGCTCCGCTTGCTCCTCGTGAGCGGACTCCAGGAGTTTGCGAATCTCGTCTTCCTCGGGGAACTCCTTTTGCATGGAAGCGAGAAGTGCAAAAGATTCTTCATAATTCCTAGTGGCCAGGAGTTTCCGGACATCCGCCAAACCCTGCTGCTTGCGCTGTTCCGTCTGCTCCTCGCGGACCTCTTCCAGCAACTTCACAACTTCGTTGTCTTTGGGAAACTGCTTCTCCAAGGCCACCAACAAGGAAGCACATTCTTCATAGCGACGCGCGGCTAAGAGCTTACGGGCTTCGGCCACGCCGTGCTGCCTGCGCTGCTCCTTTTGATTCTGGCGAACGGTTTCCAGAAGCGCGGGAATCTCTTGCTCGTCCGGGAATTCCTTGCCCAGAGCCGCAAGCAGAGAAATGCACTCGTCGTGTTGCCCCGCCGACAGGAAGCCTCTTGCCTCCGTGAGCCCTTGGCGCCTGCGATGGTCGACCTGGTCTCTACGAGCATCTTCCAAGAGCCTGGAGATTTCTTCGTCGCCGGGGAATTGTTCCTGCAGAGTGATAAGCAGAGCGAAACACTCTTCATAGCGCCCAGCAGCAAGCAGGCTTCGACACCCCAGCAAGGCCTGCAGCCGCTGCTCGGTCTGATCCTCGCGGACGGTCTCAAGTAACCTGGAAACCTCCTCTTCATCCGGGAACTCTTTTCCCGAATCGACTAGAAGCTGTATGCACGCGGTGTAATCCTGCCGTGTCCAGAGGCCCCGCGCGTTCTGCAACATCTGGAGCAGCCGCAAGCGTTTTTGCCGCTCTGCCTTTTCTTTGAGGGCTTGTTGCTGAAGAACTACTGCTTGCTGGTTGGAAGGCTCGGCCTCCAATACCCTGGCCAGCCAAGATTCGGCTTCATCAGGCAATCCTTCGGCCAGATGCTGCTTGGCAGACTCCAACCACCCGGCTATCAGTTGCGCTCGATCCAGCTCTTGCCGAACGACTCGTTGCAACTCTTGAGCAGGCTCAAAGCTGGAATCAAGGTGCAGAGCACTTTCAGCCGCGACCCTCGCCTCTTGGATCTTTCCTTCTTCGAGAAACGCCCGGCCCTTTTCGACATACTGCTGAGCCTTGGGTCGAACCAGAATGCGCTTCAGCTCCGAATTCACCTTCTCCAGCAAGGATCGAACCTGTTGGTTGCTGGATTCCACTTGAAGCGCTACACGCAGCACTTCGCGAGCCTCGGTGAACTCACTCCGCTCTATGAACTGGCGGCTCTGGCCGACAAGTTCAGCAACCGACTGCGCCTGGAGCGTCTTGCAGACCGGCTCCAACTCGAGGAGAAGTTCCTCCATCGACTGGTATCGTTCACCCGGAGATTTCTGAAGAATTCTCGAGACGATGACCTCGAGTTCACTCGGACATTCGGGCAGAAATTTGGACAGCGGCTCGGGTTCCTGTTGACAGATGCTATGCATCAAGCTGGCCGGAGTCACTCCCGTGAATGGTCTGTGGCAGGAAAGCAACTCATAGAGCAGCACTCCGAAAGACCAGATGTCAGAGCGTTCATCGGCATGCTCCCCGTGATATTGCTCGGGAGACATGTAAGCGAAGGTACCGATGAGCATTCCGGTCTGGGTCTTGGAAGTCTCTAATACCCGCGCGATGCCAAAGTCCACCACCTTCACCGTGCCATCCTTAGTAACCATGACGTTGCCGGGTTTGATGTCGCGGTGAACGATCCCTCGCTTGTGGGCATAGTCGAAGGCGCGGCAAGCTTGTATGGCATAGACGAGCTTGAGGGATACTGGGATCGCAGCGCGGCGGGCGATCACCTGCTCGAGGTTCTCTCCTTCCACCAGCTCCATGGCAATGTAGGGGAGGTCTCCCTCGTTGCCCATGTCATAGATGGTGATGATGTTCGGATGTTGCAGCCCCCCGGCCGATTGAGCCTCGCGGTAAAAGCGCTGGAGCATCGCCGGATCGTTGGCCACACCGGTGGTAATCGTCTTGACCGCGACGAGTCGATTGATGATCGGGTCGCGAGCGCGATAGACCACTCCCATAGCGCCGTGTCCCAGCTCCGCCAGGACCTCGTATTTACCTAGCTTCTTCAACTCCCGCTCCTGCCAACGTGAACAAAATCAAGCGTGTAAGGGTGTCGCGGCAGCCTCTGGGAACAAAACGACCAACGAAAGACACCTAGCCCAATCTGGGGACAATTCAAGAAAGGCACTTCTATCGGATGATTCCAGCCCGGTTCGATGGCGAGAAAAAAGGTCTGTCATGACGAACGGGCCTGTACACGCTGGGAACGCACCAGCCCGATAGTTCTCAGGTAGGTGCATAGTCCCAGAATTGGGTAAATGTGTCAATTACATGGAGGCTTAGGGATGCCCCCCTAGTCCGATTGGGCGAGGGCGTTCAGCAGACAATAAAGAAATTGACAAGGTCAGTAAACGGGGAGCAGAATGCGCGTCACTTGCTTCATCCAGCCTTCCCCCCAGAAGAAGTAAGTGAGTCCCGAACAAGCACTCGGACTCTACCCAGGAAAACTGAATCGATGGGAATTTTGCGTCTGGAGAAGAGCGCCAGGACCGGAGACTCTGGGAGATCTATGAAGCCGAATGAACACGGCGATCTCTTGCAGGTGCTGAGACCAAGGATCGATCACATATTATGTCTATCCGAAACCATGGTTGCCGCAGGAGCGTAACTGTGTCCGAGAAAATGATCTTCGATTCGTTGGCGGAGGGCGACGACGCTAAGGCTAAGGCGACGACGTCGTTTGCAAAACATTGCTGGGGTAAGAGTGTCTGGATGAAAAGCGGCGTACTTATTTGTTTGTCGTTCCTGATGCTGTTTTTGGGGGGAGTTTCGGCATATGCCCAAGTTACGGGCGCGGTTGCTTCCTACTCGTTCCAGGAGGGCGCGGGCACAACGACCGCCGACTCGTCCGGGAACAACAACACGGGGACTCTCTCGAGCGGAGTCAGTTGGACGTTGGGCAAGATTGGAAACGCAGTTTCCTTCAACGGAACCTCGGGGAACATCACCGTGAACGACGCGCCTTCGCTGGACTTTGCCGGGAGTTTCACCTTGTCCGGGTGGATCAAGCCTGCCGCCCTCTCGGGAGCCCAAACCATTCTGATCAAGGAATCTACTTCGGGCTGCGCCTACTTCCTGCAGACCGTTGACAATGAGATCGACAGCGGATTCAACAATGGTTCTGGTTGTGTCGAGCATCGGACTACCACCGCAAATCTGACCGCGGGCAACTGGTACCACGTTGCCAGCGTTCTCGATCGCAGCACCAACACCTTCAAAATCTATTTGAATGGCAACTTGATTCTGAACGCCAGCGAGACCCAAGCTCCCGTGTCTAATACCCAGCCGCTGGTGTTCGGCATGAGCGGTTGCAATGCCTGCGGGAACGAACGCTGGAATGGCGCCATTGACGAAGTGCAACTCTACAACCGAGCCCTGAGTGCGAGCGACATACAGCAATTGTTTAACCCCGGCTCGCCCGCGGACACGCAGCCTCCAACCGCTCCAAGCGGTCTGAGAGCGACGGCGGCCAGCAGCAGCCAGATCAATTTGAACTGGACGCCGTCGACTGACAACGTCGGGGTGTCAGGGTACTTCGTGGAACGCTGTCAGGGTGCGGCGTGCACGAATTTTGTGCAGATTGGGACAGCGGCGGCAACAACGTACAACGACGGTGCGGGGCTGCTTTCGAATACACCTTACAGCTACCAGGTCAGGGCGACAGATGCGGCGGGGAACCTGAGCCCGTACTCAAACCGGACTAGCGCAACGACGGCGACGGCTCCGTTGACAATTAGCCCACGCACGGCGGCGCTCACGTTTACGCGAACGCAGCAATTTACGGCCAGCACTACAGGCCTTATATGGTCGGTGGACGGCGTTGCCGGTGGGTCGGCCTCATCGGGAACCATTACCAGCACGGGGCTTTACGCGCCGCCAAGCAGCTTGGGCACTCACACTGTAGCCGCAACCACTTCCGATCAATCACAGGCGGCAAACGCGACCGTGTACATAACCAACTATCCGGGTACGTTTACGCATCACAACGACAATCTCCGGACGGGCCAGAATCTAAATGAAACCGTGCTTACGCCGGCCAACGTCAACGCGGCCACGTTTGGAAAGCTCTCCACGTACCAGTTGGATGGAGTCGCCTATGCTTCCCCTCTTTACGCGGCCAACGTAAACATCCCCGGACAGGGTTTCCATAACGTTGTCTATGTGGCGACGGAGCACGACAGCGTGTATGCCTTTGATGCCGACGGGTTGAGCGCCAGCCCGCTCTGGAAAGTGAGCTTCATCAATCCAGCCGCCGGCATCACCACCGTTCCCCCAGGCGATACAGGAGAGACTGGCGATATCGCTCCCGAAATCGGCATCACCAGCACTCCAGTTATCGATCAAAGCAGTGGAACAATCTACGTCGTCGCTAAGACGAAGGAATCCATTGGTTACGTGCAGAAGTTGCACGCCCTAGATATCACCACCGGGGCTGAGAAGTTCAGCGGCCCGGTGGTGATTCAAGCGAGTGTGCCAGGAACCGGAAACGGAGTGCAGGCCGGGCGAATACCGTATGATCCTCTCCGCCAAAACCCCAGGGTGGCACTGCTTCTGAGTAATGGAGTGGTTTATATGGCAGCCGGAAGTCACGGCGACAACAGTCCGTGGCATGGTTGGGTCCTGGGATACAACGCCACAACTCTCCAACAAGTGATGGCCTACAACACCACGCCCAACGGTAACGGCGCTGGCGTCTGGCACAGCGGCGGAGGTGTGGCCGCCGACTCCGCGGGAAATCTTTATTTTGTAACGGGCAACGGAGACTTCGATGCAAATACAGGAGGGGGAGACTACGGAAATTCATTCATGAAGCTGAGTCCAAGCGGCGTGGTCTTGGACTATTTCGCGCCTCATGACCAGTCCAACCTGAACTTTTACGATCTCGATCTGGGGTCGGCCGGTGTACTTTTGCTGCCGGACCAGCCTGGCACCGCGCCGCATCTGGTGGGTAACGCCGGCAAGAGCGGCACGATCTTCCTCGTCAACCGCGACAACATGGGGCGATTCAACTCCCAAAACGAGAATCAAATCGTTCAGTCTCTCGTGAACATCTTCCCGAACCCCACCTTTTCTAATATTGGTGGCAATTTCAGCTCACCAGTCTATTTTAGTGGGTTTGTGTTCTTCAGCCCGGTCCTTGATTCCATCAAGGCGTTCCAATTCAGCAACGGGTTGCTGTCTACCGCGCCAACTTCCGTATCTTCGACGAGCTATTCCTATATGGGAGGCGCGCTTGCGATTTCAGCAAATAACAACACCAACGGAATCCTATGGGCGGTAGAGAGGTTAGCGTCGTATCAGAACGACCTTACAGCTCGCGGTGTTCTTCATGCCTATGATGCAACGAACCTGGCCAACGAACTCTATAACAGCAGCCAAGCTGGGTCACGAGACACTCTGGATTTCGCGGCCAAGTACAATATTCCACTCGTGGCGAATGGAAAGGTATTCGTCGCCAATGTGAGCGAATTGGTGGTGTATGGCCTTTTGCCATAGACTTTGGCCTCTTCTCTGTGGTGGTCGATGACATGAGCTCGCTCGCTGCGCCTGGAGCGACTTGAACGCCCGATCTCTGGTTCCGGAGACCTGTGATCGGTTTGTCTTAGCTGCTGAAAACAGACGTGTTACAAAATGAAGATGCGGTCTGAGGTAACGAAATGGCGGGACTGGCGAGGGTCGAACTCGCAACCTCTACCTTCGGAGGGTAGCGCTCTATCCAGTTGAGCTACAGCCCCGTTAAACCTGTCGTCCGTTAACGAGCAACCCAGACGGCATATTAAATCTATCCTGCAACTTCTCCGTAGCCCTACGTGACTCACTGTCGGCGTCTGAATGTGAAACTCCCGAGTCGTTGCCACGTCGCCGTGACGAAGTATAGCAGCTATCACTTTTGGATTCATTTCGGGTCCGAATAAGTTAGACGCCAAGCCACGTCCGAATCCGTGAAAGCCTTTCCATTGTACACCGACCGTGTTTTGCAGTTGTGATTTCTCCACCGCCGGGCTTGATGACCCGGATTTGCACATCCTTCGAGTGAGCTTAATTCCCGGTCCATTGGCGAGCAGGATCTCGAACCTTCACATCCCATGCTGCGTAACACCGGGTCCGTACCTGCGTGGTGGCTAGAAAGCAAAGGAAGGCTAGCCTTTGGCATGGTCTTTGATTTGCTTCGCCAGCTTTTCGATCTCTTCAGCCTTTTTCACCATGGCCAGAGACAGAACTGCGGTGGCGTCCGTCTTATCGACTTCGGCCTTCAATTCCGAAGCAAGTTCGTAGAGCCTCTCGACATCTTTCTTGATGTCTTTTTGGTTCTGCTCGAGCACTGCTTTCTTCGCCCCCGGCGGAGGGCTGGCTGACTCATCTCTATCGCCTGAGTCTCGTCGGGGAAGTGGCGGCAGAGGAACCGGATTCTGCGCAGAAGTTGATCTGGAACGGACGAATAAGGCTGCCGCCCCGTAAAAGCAGATCAAGAATAAACGGCGCCTGGATCGATGCATAGATTCCTCCGGGGAGAGTCGCGCGCCGCTGTCCATCGGACCGTCGCGCCGCCACTATCAATGTTATACTTTCTCTCCCTGAGAACATGATGTCCAGCCCCTTCACCGCATGGTTCAATTTCACGATTCCCAACCTTCTCCATCTCCTCGGGATATTCGTCCTGGCGCTGCTGCTGAGCCGCTTGCTGCGCCGAATGACAAGCTTGCTGATCAAGCCTGCCGGTTCGCAAACGCGCATCGCACAAGCCCACGAGCAGCAAACTCGCGCGCTGGCGAGCGCTCTTTACAGTGCCGGCAGCAAGATTGTATGGAGCGTCGCGGTGCTGACGGCGCTCCCGGAATTCGGCATCAGCGTTTTGCCTGTGGTTGTGCTGGCAGGACTATCTTTACTGGGGCTGGGGCTTGGCGGGCAGAACATAGTCCGGGACGTCCTTGCGGGTTTCTACATCGCGTTCGAAGATCAGTACGTTCCCGGCGACACGATTCAAGCCGGTGACATCGTCGGCCGCGTCGAGCAGCTTACCCTGCGCCGTACGGTCGTGCGCGACTCCCGCGGCGCGGTCGTAACCATCGCAAACGGTGATATCCGCACCGTCAGCAATCTCAGCCGCGATTGGTCCCAAGCCTTCGTGGACGTTGCCATCGCTCCGGAAGTGCCGCTCGAGAAGTCCTTGCAGGCGCTCGAAGCTGCGGCAGCGGGACTCCGCAGCGATCCTTCCTGGTCGCAGGCACTCGTGGACGGTCCCCGCGTTCTTGGCCTGCAAGCCTACGATCGGGACGCGTCGACGGTACGTCTCCAGGTGCGGACCGTACCGACCCGCCAGGACGAGGTTTCGCGCGAGCTCCGTCGGCGCATTCAGATCGAATGTCAGCGGCAGAGCATTCCGCTATCGACTTTGCAACGCCACGAAAAATCTCCTGAGCCACACGTCGTGACATAGAGGCCCGAGCCGGGAGCCCCAAGTTAGCAAGGAGGACGCACCATGCCGCCACAAGTCAGCTATGAGGAAGTGAACCTGATGCTTCGCCTGTACGATATGAGGCGTGAGCCACGGCTGCGCCAGGCGCGGGCTTGGTTCGTGGAGCATTTTCATCCCGTATCGCCCGAAGAGATGATGCAGAAGTATCCCCAGGGGAGCGAAGAAAACACCTACATTCGCATGACGATCAGCTATTGGGACATGGTGGCCAGCATCGTCAACCGCGGATTGATCGACGACGAACTATTTTTCGAAAGCAATGGCGAGATCTGGGTGGTATGGGACCGCATGCACAGCATTGTTCCTACGTGGCGCGCGGCGTTCAAAAATCCGCATCTCTTCTCGAATATTGAGGACACCTGCAAGCGCCTGGAAGCATGGCGAGAGAAGCGATCTCCGGGTTCCACCGCCGCGATGCGAAACATGATGGCGCAAACTGCCCCAAAAGCCAAGACTCCGTGATTCAGCGCAGCGGATTGATTGTTTCGCGAACCAGTGGGCAAGCATCTTCTTGCGAGACCTCCGGTTTTGCCAGTCTAATGCAATTTCGGCCCGCCGCTTTTGCAGCATAGAGCGCGGCATCCACTTCATGTAACAATTCTTCAACAGGCCGGACACTCCAATCATGGCTCAGGAGTAGTCCAAAGCTCATTGTGACTTGAAGCATGCCGCTCGCCGTCTGAATGGGGCGGCTGCCGACGGCCTTTCGAATCTCCTCGGCTCGCGCTCCCGCATATTGTGGTTTGCAATTATTCAGGACTATTAGAAATTCTTCGCCGCCGTACCGGCCGACGAAATCATAGGAACGTATGGACAGCAAGAGACGTCGAGCGATCTCTTGCAGGACTTCATCTCCAACGGGGTGACCATAGGTGTCGTTGACAGATTTGAAGTGGTCCAGGTCTCCTAGCAACACAATCGTACAACCCGATTCGCGCTGCGATCTCGACAGTTCGCGGCCCAATAGATCCATGATCACACCGCGATTCCAAATCGAGGTGAGCGCATCATGCGTCGCTTTGAAACGCATCTGCTCGCGCGCTTCCACAAGTCTACCCTCGAGGTGCAAGATACGTTCGCCGGTCCGCAACCGGGCTTTGAGCTCTTCCGCATTGAAAGGCTTGGTCAGATAGTCGTCTGCACCGGACTCTAGACCGGTAACTATGTCTTCCTTCGATTCTTTCGATGTGAGCAGAACCATGTAGACGTAGGCATGCTCCTGGTGTTTCCGCACTTCACGGCAAACGCCCGGCCCATCGAGCTCCGGCATCACCCAATCCAGCAGCGCAAGCCGCGGTCCGTCCGGCTGGCTTAACCGCTCGACTGCCAAGCGACCATTCTCGACGGCCGTAACTTCATACCCGGCGCGCTCGAGGGTTTTTTCCAGCAGTCGCCGCGAGAGGGCCTCGTCGTCCGCAATCAGAATCTTCACGGCTGCACCTCGGCCATGTACGACTCCATTTCCGGCAGCAGTCCATGCACATCATGTTCGAATGCCGCGAGGGCCTCCTTTAGCGAGGATTGGTTGCCGCCGCGTGCTTGTTGCTCCAACTGGCCGACGGATGCGGCCGCCTTCGTAACCGCCAAGTTCGACAGCATCCCTTTCAGCGTGTGGCTCACGGTCGCTATCTGCTTGGCGTCTTCGCGCGCAACCGCCTCCTGCAGGGCCAGAAGATGGCGAGGAAATTCTTCCGCGAAAATCGACAGAAGATCGCGTAACAGTTCACGATCGTTGTCTACCCGGGCGAGCAATTCCGGGAGATTGACGCTGGTCCTTGCTGATAGATCTTTTGATTCCTGCATCGTTCCACCCTTCCACTTTATTTTCGTTCTTGTAACCCTCTCGATTTCCGCACTCAAGAGTTCGGTTCGAATGGGTTTTGAAACGTATCCGTCCATACCGGCTTGCAAGCATTTGTCCGCATCGCCGGTCATGGCATGCGCGGTCATCGCTATGATCGGAATGTGAACTCCTCTGATTGTTTCGATATCTAGAATCCTGCGGGTGGCTTCCATCCCGCCCATCACCGGCATCTGAATGTCCATCAGTATTACGTCGAACTCGTTCCCTTGAACCAACTCGAGAGCATTCTGGCCGTTCACGGCCAGCGTAACTTCGTGGCCCATCTTTTCCAGGAGCCGTACCGCCAGTTTTTGATTTACCGCGTTGTCTTCAGCCAGCAGCACGCGCAGGCCTTCCGGCGCATTTGTTTTCCGCTCAGGAGTCGGAGCGCTTGCGCTGTCTCCGAGACCCCCGAGTGCCTTCCGGATTGCGTCATGCAGTGCGGCGCGGCGAAGCGGCTTCGAGAGCCGCCGCACGATCCGCAGCTTTTTCGCGCGCTCGTAGTCGTCAGCAGTCGGTGAAGAAGTGAGAATCAGAATGGTCGGCTTCTCGTCCTGTGAAGCGTGCCGGATTCTTTCGGCCACTTCATAGCCGTCCATTCCCGGCATGTTTTGATCGAGTAGGACCAGCGGAAACGGCGCTCCCCGGCGGACACTTTGCTCGAAGACTTCCACGGCCTCGAAGCCATCGACCGCCATTACCGGGCGCATGCCCCACTGCGGCAACAAACGAGCTAAGAGCTCGCGATTTATTTCGTTGTCGTCTACCACTAAGACCGTTTTACCCGCGAACTCCGCGTGCACGGCCGGCTCGGAGACGTCTTCCGATGCCGATGCGCTGGCGAAGCATGCCGTAAAGAAGAACTTGCTGCCCTGCCGTGGCGTGCTCTCTAGCCAGATCTCGCCACCCATTAGCTTCACGAGACGCGCCGAAATCGAAAGCCCGAGACCCGTTCCGCCGAACTCCCTGGTTGTCGAAGAATCGGCTTGAGAGAAGGCCTCGAAGATTTGCTGATGCTTTTCGGCGGGAATGCCCGTTCCGGTATCGGAGACGATGAAGCGAATCCAAACCTCGGATTCGGCCGAAGGTAGGCGTTCGGCCCTCACGCTTACTTCGCCTTCCTTTGTGAACTTGATCGCGTTACCGGTCAGGTTGATCAGTATCTGGCGGAGCCTTGTGGGGTCGCCCTTGATCCGCTCCGGGATATCTCCGACAGCCGACCATGTGAGCTCCAGGCCCTTTTGCTCGGCACGGCTGGCGAGCGGATGCAAGGCATCTTCAATGCAATCCAAGAGTGAAAATGGAAGGCATTCGAAGTCAAGGCGGCCCGCTTCGATTTTCGAGAAATCCAGAATGTCATTGATGATGCCGAGGAGCGCCTCGGCTGACGATTTCACCATGCCGAGATAGTCGCGCTGCTCGGGCGACAGCTCGGTATCCAATGTCAGCTCGGTCATCCCAAGAATACCGTTCATCGGTGTACGAATCTCGTGACTCATGTTGGCAAGAAATTCGCTCTTCGCGCGGCTGGCTGCCTCCGCCACCTCTTTCGCTTCGCGGAGCTGTTGTTCCGCTTTGCGGCGTTCCGTAACATCCTGGTACAGGATGAGCGAGCGAGCCACCGAGCCATCGACAAGCAGAGGCACGCCATGAATTTCAACATCCAGCGTCTGCCCATCTTTTCTTTGCCGCTGCGCGGTCTTGTGAATGGTCTTCTGGCTAAGCACTTCCGCGCCGTTCGACGCCACTTCTTCTCCCATTTGTCCGGCCGCGACCACATCGCGGAGTGGTTTTCCAATGGTGTCTTCCAGCGGGTAACCAAACAGCGCCTGAAATGCCGGATTCGCGAGTTCAATCTCTCCGTTCAGGCTCACGACGACAACGGCGATGGGACTGCTTGCGATAAGAGCGTTCAGAAAGATGGTTCGCTCTTGGAGAGATGTTTCCGCGCCCCGGCGTTCAGCTACCTCGCGTTCTAGTTCGACCGTCCGGGTGGCAACCCGCAACTCGAGCGTGTCTCGGGCTTCCATCAATTCCGCGTCGCGGCACTCGATTTCCTCCAACATGTGATTGAAGTCCGCACTCAGCTGACGCAACTCTTTCCCAGCGAGCTGCGGGGCGCGCAACGAGTAACTTTTCTCCACCGCAATGGACCGCGCAATTCCGGCAAGATCCAGAATGGGGCCACTGATCGATCGTTGCAGCGCTGCCGTCAGAACATAGACGAGAAACAGGCATCCGATGCCGATTAGCACGGTCAAAACCTCGAAGCGTTGCAAACGCTGCTGCAGATCTGTCAGATCCGTGTCCAGATACAGCGAACCTATCTCGCGCCCGTCCATAAAAATCGGCGACGTAAGGGTCAAGCGGCTCTTCTCCCAGGTAACGCCCTGGAGCGTTCTGTCTGGAATAACTACGCTTCCATTAAGATCGGCGCGAAGGAAAGAGGCAAAGAAGCTTCCATCCTTTCGGTATAAGACTCCCACCCGCAAGTGCTCCCGCGTGTGGAGCGCTTCCAGCAGCTTGGAACCGCTCATTGCGTCGTCGAACGCCAGCGGTGCGACGGCGTTCGTACCTACGAGATCCGCGGTCGACTGTAACTCTTCCACTTTCTGTCTACGCGCGACGTGCGTGTCGTAGGCGAGAAATCCGACGCAGCCGAGTGTCAGACCTATGCCGCTCGTCATCAGGGTCAACTGCAAAAGCCGCTGACGAAGAGACAATTCGCGGATCGCTTTTGCGCCCATACTAGACTTTTGCGGCCCCCGGGCTGTTCAGTACTCGCCGCGCCAGCGCCAGGAGCCTGGAGCTGACCTTCAGGTGCGCGCTGTTCGCAGCGGGGAGATTTACCTCGAACTGCAGCGCTTCCTGCTGAAACGAAAAACTCAACGCCCCGCCGGCACTCAGAAAATCAGGCGTCTCCCCAACCGTCAGGACGTCTGCGCCTTGAACCGCCTGAAAAACCTTTTCGTATCTTGTTGCCTCCGAGCGGCTGACAAAGAGTACGTGACAACTCCGCAGCTCCTGATCCTTGTGTTTCTGCTGGATCTCGACTCGCCTGCCGTGTGGCGACACGCTCTGGACTGCCCGCGCAAGGGTGATCCCAAAGGAAAAATCACCCAGAACGCAGACGAGAAACGGCGCCTGCGCCGCCGAAAACGCATCTTCCGGCCAATCGATAAAGCTGGGAACCATCGCGAGGAAATTCGCCTTGATGCGGTACTCCGTCGGGACGGAGCTTTGTGCTGTCATCGAAAGCGAAGCGGCCAGCAAAACAAGAATGATTCCCAGGCTTTGCGCAGCACGGCCGCGCACAAACATCCGCTCGCGGTTACGAATGGAAAGGTACTGCTGGCCGGCGCGACGCCCCTCCCACTCCGGACGCTCCGCACGGAGCTTGCCCTTCCTCGCCATCAGTTCTCGGCAGTATGCAAACACACGAAGCACAAGTGCCCCCTGGGAGACTAGGGGCACATGGGTGGCCACTCAGGAATTCGTATACTTAGTTAAATACCTGAAAACAAGAGAGTTCTGAAAGGCTCGCACGGGCGGCACGAAGTCGCGAATTCCCAGGATTGTACAGCACCCGAACACTCGGTCCAGTCTGAAACAGTCGCACATCTACCCCGAAAAGCGTTACCCGCCACCTGTTTGGGTCATGCTTTCGAGACCGAAAAGTTCGAGACGTGAGGCACCTCTTACCGGCAGCCTTCTTCGGGTACGCCACAGACCTTCACTATATATTATATTTATAAATATACTCTATGGTATAATATACGATGCGCCGTTGGGCCAGTACAGATTCCTCGCCGTTATCGTAAATGGTCCGTTGTATTGCTTCGGCAACAGCTTCTAGCTCTCACCCAATCGGAGCCCGTTGCTCTTCAGGGCCAACAACTATTGCAACTATCGCAGCATGCGCCCGTACAGTTTTCGACTTACCTTCTCTCTTAGCTAATCCGCTCACCCGCGAACAGGGATTACACAAGTATTACAGACAGCCCCGGATGCCCGTGCTACGGTCGTAGTCGAGGTCGGCGAAAACAGTACAAAGGACTAGGCCATTATGAGCATTTTCTCACGCGATAGAACCTTCAAGCAGCCCTTCAACTGGATTACCACTTCTTTCATGCTGGCATTCCATCTCGGCGCTATTGTTGCGCTCTTTATGTTCACCTGGAAGGCGCTCGCGGTGTCGGCTTTGCTCTGGTGGGTTTCCGGGAGTCTCGGCATCGGCATTGGCTATCACCGCCTGCTGACGCACCGTGGCTACAAGACGCCCAGATGGCTCGAGTATTTCTTGACGACGTGCGGCACGCTGGCCCTGGAAGGCGGACCCATCGCCTGGGTGGCGACCCACCGCATCCATCACCAGAACACCGACAAAGAAGGCGACCCCCATTCACCTCGTGACGGCGGCGTGTGGGCCCACATGGGTTGGATCATCACCGGCAAAGCCATGCACAGCAATACAGCCGAGCTTCTGCCGTACGTTCCCGATCTTCGCAAACACAAATTTTACCGCTGGATCAGCGAGTGGCACTGGGTACCGTTGGCGGCTCTCGGTGTGGTCCTTTACGCCGTAGGCGGGTGGTCTTGTGTAATGTGGGGCGTTTTCTTGCGCACTGTCGTTGGTCTCCACGCCACATGGCTCGTCAACTCCGCCACGCACATGTGGGGCTCGCGCCGCTTTCTCACGGGCGACACCTCGACCAATAGTTTCTGGGTCGCCATCCTCACGTTCGGCGAGGGCTGGCACAACAACCACCACGCGGCTCCGCAATCCGCGCGTCACGGCCTCGCTTGGTACGAGATCGATGTGAATTGGTACGGGATCTCTGCATTGCGATTTCTTGGGCTTGTCTGGGACGTCAAGCTGATCGACCTCAAGCCTGGAACGGCGCCAGCCAAAGATCCGCAATCGGCCCTCTTGATTCCGCCCGGATTGGTCAGGCCGGAAGTCCTCAGACCCACGGTTGCCGGCGACTAACGGTGTCGAGGTAAAGCCCAAGTTAAGACCGGCGGGCGGCCCGCGCTTCCACGCTGGTTTCTCTTTCGTGCAGTCTTCCTCTCTATGAACTAAACTAGGCGGCCATGCGTATTACCAGCCGCACCAAGGCGATTGGGTTCTTCATCACGCTGGGTGCCTGCCTCGTCGCGCTGGCGGTCTTCCTCAACGTCACTTGGATCGTCTTCAACTGGCGCCGCGTCGTCCCGCTCGTTCTGGGCATCATTTTCTTCGGAGTCATTATCGCGGGCCTCGTCGTCAACACCATCTTCATAGTTCGTGAAATTCGCCGCAATGAACGGCAGGATACCTTCCTCAACGCGGTGACCCACGAACTCAAGACTCCGATTGCTTCCATCCGCCTATATCTCGAGACGCTCCAAAGCCGGCCGCTCGACGAAGCGCAACGCGGCGATTTCTACCGCATCATGCTGGAAGACGCCGACAGGCTCCTCGGCACCGTCGAGCAAATCCTGAAAGCCGGCGAAGTCCGGCACGGGAACAAACGAAAGCACTGGCAAGAAGTAAACTTCGCTGCGATCGTCGAGAGCTCCCTGGACCTTGCCCGTTTGCGCCACAATTTGCCGCCAGAGGCGCTGCGCTTCGGCGTCAAGCCGCCAGACGAATTGGTCGTAATGGGGAATCCCGAGGAACTTCGCACTGCGGTGTTCAACCTGTTGGACAACGCCATCAAGTACTCCGGTGAGAACAAAGACATCGTCGTGGATGTGCTTACGCCCAACATCGATTCCGTCTTTTTGAGCGTTCGCGATCGCGGAATTGGCATCCCCCTCGTCGAGTTGAAACGCATTTTCAATCGTTTCTACCGCGTGCAAAACGCCGCCACCGGTCAGGTCAAAGGGACCGGCCTTGGGCTGTTCATCGTCCGCTCCGTGGTTCGCCGCTATGGTGGGGACGCCTATGCGGAAAGCGCCGGCGAAGGCCGCGGCAGCACCTTTACCATCCGCCTTCCCAGGGTCTATCGCGCATGAGCCGCATTTTGGTAGTCGAAGATGAAGCCCACCTCGCCGAGGGACTCCGCTTCAACCTCGAAGCCGAGGGCCATTCCGTCCGGGTGACCGGTAAGGGCGAAGAAGCGTTGCATCTTCTGCTCACCGGCAAAGAAAACTTCGAAGCTCTGGTCCTCGATGTCATGCTCCCGGGCAAAGACGGCTTCACCATCGCACGCGAGTTGCGCGCGGCGCAGAACTACATCCCTCTACTGATGCTGACGGCACGCGCTCGTCCCGAAGATGTACTGAAGGGCTTCGAATCCGGCGCCGACGACTATCTGCCCAAGCCCTTCAATCTGGCCATTCTTCTGGCGCGCGTGGAAAGCCTCTTGCGCCGCAAAAACTGGCTGCGCAATGCCGTCGCCGCCGCCCCTGCACCCACTGAGCCCGCCAAGGATTCCGAAGACACCTTCCGCTTCGACGACAAGATCGTCGACTTTCAGCATTTGCGATTGCACGCCGGCGGCCAGGTCTTTCAATTGACTCTGATGGAATCCGAGCTCCTCCGCTACTTGATCCGCAACTCCGGCCGTCCCGTCTCCCGCAAAGCTATCCTTCAAGACGTCTGGAATCTTCACGAAGACACCGACACCCGCGCTATCGACAATTTCATCGTGCGTTTGCGCCGCTACATCGAGCCCGAGCCCTCCAAGCCTCGTTACCTGCTCACCGTCCGCGGCCTCGGCTACCAGTTCGTGCCAAATCCCGAGCGTTAGACGGACTCTCAGCAGTGGTACAAATGAACCATCATTGCGCGGCTACGTTGGAGATAATCTGAACACTATCCTTCTTCAAAAACACCGAGATCACTAACTCAGGCAGTTGATAGTCGTTCGTATGAACGTAGTTCTTCTGGAACCAGATGGCGTTATCATCGGTCTCAGATCGCATCGCGGAAAGGTCCGAATCATATAGGACAACGATATCCGCATCGTATTCGCGCGCTGCCTTTGGTAGCCATGCAGAGCCATAGAGTCGTTTCAAGCGTGTCGTCTCTGGCGTGACCAAGCCCATGTAGTCGTAGATGTAGCGGCCCGTCTTGTAGCCGATCAGGCCGATGTGTTCAAGAAAAACGCGACCTGCTGGCCGCAGATTCTGTTCGATGTAATTGCTTATGGCCACGGACGTATTGGTCTTCGGGAGTGCAAACTGATTCTTTACCGCGTGGACAGCCAAACCGAGGAGGAACGCTCCGAGCAGCGCCATGGCCTGAGCAGGTTTCCAGGATAAATGTGAGAATTTGATCGCCCTGGAAATAAGTCTCCAGGCTGCGTAAACAACCATCAAATAGAATGCCAATTTAGGAGGCATTAGGTACCAGGAAAAGAGTGGGGCGTGACTGGCAAGGAATGCCGCCACGTAAATCGGAAAGAAATACACAATCGGGCGCAGTTGAGCATGACTACGCCAGAGATCCAACATAGAAGGAACTAGACTAAGAAAAACAGTAGCGATGGCCACCAGGCCCCACGCGCCCAAACGCTGTGCCGGAACAAAAGCGGATAGAAACGTGAGGGCATAGTGCCAATCGGGAAGCACGAATGCGTTGTGACTCACGGCTTTGCCCACGATCGACTGCGGCACCACAGTCCCGAAGTAAATCTTGGTGAAGGACAGCCACGTCGCCGTCGCTATGCAGAAAAAAACGAGAGGCCGCGCGAGATCATGCACCAGCTTGCCCCTCCGCGACGTCAGGATATGAATCCCCAAAGCGAGTAGCCAGATGCCGGTGTCCATTCGCGAAAGAAAGAGAAGAAAACTGGCCACGCTGACCGCGAGGAGTCGATTCTCTATGTATAGGTAAAGAGAGAAAGACATCAGGAAGAGAACAACCGGAGTTTCCATACCGGATGTCGAATTCGAAATAAACGAGGGAAGAAAAGCGAGCACCGCGAGAAAGGTCCACTTCACCGATTGGGGCACGCCGGCAGCGGCGAGAATGCGCTCCCAAAAATACAGTGTTCCTAAACAAGCCACTATTCCAATCGAAACGGCTAATTCTTCGAGATGACTCGGACCCAGAATACGGCCACCCGCTGCCAGGATGAATGTGAACAGCGGACTCGTCGTTCCCATCACTCGTTCGCCAGCGTTAAACACCAAGCCCAATCCTTTTATTAAATTAGCAGCGTAGCGGAGGGTGATGTAGGCGTCGTCGAAGAGGCCGTCCGGCAGGAGGCGCGCCGCGAACAAGATGCGGATGATTCCGGCACAGCCGATCAGCAGCCAAAGAAACTTTCTGCCATTTGTTACCGCATTCATGCCTTCGTTCTGCAGCTCAGGCATCCAGGACTCCGGGAAACAACTATAGATTTAGCTTTGCAAAAATGAGGTCAGGCAAAGATCGGATGATTCCCATGACCCATTTCCAATACCAAGGAAGGTAAACGACCGCCCGTGGAGAAATCATAGCTTTGTAAACGCCGCGACCTACTTGCCCGGCACTCGCGAAAAGAAAGTTCTGTGGCAGATGTTCGGTCATCGGAGTACTGACCCAACCAGGCTTGATCAGCACCACCTGAACGCCGGCCGGCGCTAGTCGCAATCGCAGCCCCGCGGCAAACGTCGCTATGGCCGCTTTCGCGCTGCCGTAAATGTAGTTACTTCGGCGTCCGCGATCCCCTGCCACGGATCCAATGACGGCAAGGACACCGCAGCGTTGTTCTTCGAAGACCTTGCCTAACTGTGTTAATAGAGATACTACGCTAAAATAATTGGTCTCCATCGCGCTCCGCAAAACAGCCGGGTCATTTTCCGCGGAAAGTTGGTCGGGGAGACTACCATGAGCGATGAGGGCAGCATCCAACCCCTGCCAAAGACGGAATGCTCGGGCGATGATCGCAGGATGGGCAGAATAGTCGGTTAGGTCAGCGTGATACGTCTCAACGGACTCTGCCCCGCGAATTTTGAGGTCGCCAGCCAATGCTGTAAGTTTTTCCTGGTCACGCGCCACCAGAAACAGCCTGGCACCCTCGGCCGCAAAACATCGCGAGGTCTCCCGCGCAATGCCGGAGGTGGCCCCCAGAATGAGCACGCGGCGCGTCATGGGCTCACTCCGCGGCTGGGCGCCACTCTCCGCCAGAAGTCCGATCCAAAACGCGGGTCCAAGAAACTTGAAAACTCTGTCCAACGGGGAAAATAAGTCTGGAAGCTCTCCGAGGACATACGAGCATCCTTGGCCGGATAGACCGCGCCTGCGCTTTTCTTAACTACCTGATCGAAGTGCTCGCAAAGATCAAGCGTCGACTGTCCCTGAAAGGGAAAATCCAGCGCGAGTGTAACACCCGGGCGCGGGAACGACAGCAAGCCGGGAGAGCGTACCTCGCCAAAAACCTTTAAGACCGAGAGCGTGCAGACTTCACGCGAGTTTGCTAGTAGTGTGAGGATTTCCCGCACGGCCTCTTTCTTTTCATACGCCACGACAAACTGATATTGCAGAAAACCTCGCCGGCCATAGAGACGGTTCCAGTCGGCGATTTGATCCAGCGGATAGAAGAATCTCTCGAAATGAACGGTATTGCGTCTGATGTGCCACGATTGACGATGAAAATACATCCAATTGAACGCTCGGATCGTCGGGCGGCTAATCAGGATTTCCGGAGGGTCAAAACCATAGACGGATTGGGCCGCGCGCCGCACCCTGGCATCTTCCCTTCGGGTGGTAGAGTGATTTCCACGCATAAATATTCCACGACCCAGTTTGTTGCCGGTTGAGATGCAGTCCAACCAAGCCACCGTGTATTCGTAGCTTTCGTCAGACGCGGCAGACAGCTCAAAAAACTCTTCGAGTCCGCTAAAATGAATCTGTTCCGAGTCAATCCACGGGCCCGGAACGCGTTTCAATTGAAACTCCACCCAAAGAATCAGCCCCGTGAGGCCGAGCCCACCGATTGTGGCCTCGAATAAATCTTCGTTTTGCTCTCGCGAGCACAGTACTTTTCCTCTGTCGGAACGCAGCAGCTCGAAGCTATGCACGTGACATCCGAAGGAGCCCGCTCGATGGTGATTCTTGCCGTGGACGTCATTTGCAATGGCACCCCCGACCGTCACGAATTGTGTACCCGGTGTGACCGGCAGAAACCACTTTGCCGGCAGGATCAGCCGTAGAACCGATTGCAGCGTGACTCCTGCCTCACAGCGTAAAATTCCACTGTCCGGATCAAATCGAATAAACCGGTCTAGCCCCGATGTATCAAGCAGTACGCCTCCATCATTCAGGCAGGAGTCACCATAGCTCCGCCCTTTCCCGTAGGCCAGGACCGGACGCGCATATCGGTTGAAGTCGGGGATCTCCGACACCCAAGACAATGGAAGAATTTGCGCCGGATTGGATTGGGGGTATCGCCCCCATGACATGTATGGCTTCATCGCAGAGATTGAGCTTAGGATGCCACAAAGAGGATGAGAAGGAGGAAGGCACCCAGCAAATAGCTGACGGGATCGCGGGCTGCGAAGACCACCGGATCTTCGCTGAGTTTGCCGCGATTGGCTAGGAACCAGACACGTGAAATCCAGAATAGCAGCATCGGACAGGCAAGCCAGATCACTTGCGGGTGCCTATAAAGCGCAGTTACCTCCTTACCGTTCACGTACAGGGCCAGCACCAGAACCGACAGATAGCCGCTCGTGACACCAAACTGCTGCACGAGCTCCATGTCTTGCATTCGGTAGTCCCTCTTCGATGCGTCCGATCGCGTTCCCTCGTTCGCGGTTTGGCCGATCAATTCTGCATGGCGTTTCGTAAAAGCCAAACTCAGCAGGAGAAACATCGAAAATGCCAGCAGCCAAGGCGAAACGGGCACGTCTGCCGCCACACCTCCTCCTAGGATGCGCAAGAGATACAGCGCCGTTAGCAGCAGCACGTCTACGATGGGAATGCGCTTTGCATAGACGGAGTACACCGTTGTGGCTACCACATAGATGACCACTGTCCCTAGAAAAAGCTTGGAGGGCAGCTGAGCCGCCATTGCCAGCCCCACCGTGAAGAGCAGCGGCACCAGGCTGAGACCCACCCACACCGGCACTTCGCCGGATGCGAAGGGCCGATCTTTTTTCTTCGGGTGCAGACGATCCGCTTCTAGATCGAATAAGTCATTCAGAATGTAGACTCCCGATGCACAGAGCGAGAAGCTCAAACAAGCAACGAGAACATGCATTAGGCGGGCCATATCCTTCACATCGTGGGCCATGACGATTGGCACGAAAACGAGCAGGTTTTTGACCCAATGCTGGGGCCGAAGGGACTTACCGATCGCACTCCAGTAATTCTTACGATCCTCAAACACTACGCTGACCGTTGTCGTCTTGTTGACAGTTTTCAGCAGTCTGGCACTTGGTTCCACAAGAATTGCGCCGCTCGCGGCCTTCCAGATCGGGATATCTTCCCGGCTGTTTCCAACGTAGTCGAAACTCTTTCCGTGGACGATTTCTTGAATTGCTTTCTTTTTCTTTTCTCCGGTCAGGTTCGTCACGCCATCGCTCGCCAACACGGCATCGAAAAAGCCGAGATGTTCCGCGACGGCACTGGCAATCTTCGTATCAGCGCCCGTCGCTAGAATCAATTTTCTTCCGTTACCCTTCTGCTGGCGCAAGAATTCAATCAATTCTTCGCGTACTGGAAACGTCGAAATGTTGAGCAGGACTCGCCCAGCGATTTCATGCTTCAGTGCCGCCCTGCCCCGGAAAAGCCAAAAAGGAATAAAGAAAACGTACCACGCATGCGCCCCGATCAGCGAGAGCAATGATTCCCACAAGGAATCGCCAACGAAAATCGTTCCATCCAAGTCGGAGCACAGAAACTCGGCGGTTTTTCCTGCCCTGTTGGTCGGCGATGTGATGTCCATAGTCGATCGTGCCACGCTGCGATGCTTCCCTCGCCGACGAGTTACCCTCACGCCGTGTCGCAACCGAAGTCTATTCTACCCATAAAAGTTGGGAAGCGAAGCCCACTGCACAGATCCTGCGCGTCGGTCAACAGCGTCTAGCACCGACGTTCAGTCGATCCTGGTTTATGCAGTGACGGCGGCGATTCGCCGAGGGGTCCGGATGCGAAGACGCAACCCTACGCATCAATCCCAGGCAGGCTCATTCTCGGCAAGGTCCAGCAGTCACACTCTTTGCATCTCCAGTCTAGCGCGCGCGTGCCTCTTCTTTTCCGGCTTCGCTAGCGTCACCTTGGCCCCCGGACACAAAAGCACAATTTTTCGCTTAGATTTGGTCTTATCCTCGGGCGAAAACATCCATGTCCTGGACCCCAAAAAATCGGATAGTCGCCAACCGGATTGTGTCCTGGCTCTGGAGAATCGTCATCGTGAGGTGCAATATTGCTCTCTTTGGTTGAAAGATGTAGGTGCGTCATTCAAAGAAGCTTTGGGCCCTGCCGCATGGTCTTGCTTAACGGACTCGTCGGACGGACTGTAGCCTTTTGTGACGGCATCAAGATTCGTCGCTCCACGGCCGATTGAAGAAGCGGCTCTACCAGCGCTCGGATGGCACTGTTTGCGTATCCGATCCAACTCACATTGACCTCGATGTTCAGTGGGGAATCTAAAGGCAGTTCCGCTTCATTTGTGACTATCACGCCTGCTTCGCGTGCGATCAATTCGGTGCAGAGGTCATAGGGGTGACAGCACAGGCTTGGTGTCCAGCCCCGCTGCTGCAGGATTCCTCGGAGCAATGGACGCAAGTCGGCCAGGAAGCGATCATGTCCCATCATCAATTCGTAGAGTTGGCCGCCCGTCGAGAGATACTGGTCTTCGAAGCAATAAGCCTTGCCTTCGGGACTCGGACCCGCCGCGGCGAAGAAGATTTCATCATCGATGGATGCCAACACGTCCCGGCCACCTGGGCAGAAACGGGCTATCGAGCTGAAGCCATGCGCCAGTTCCTCCGCTGTGGAAGGTCGTGTAAAGAGAATATGGCGTTCTCCCGAGATGCGGTTGAACCGTTCGGCATGCGCACCCTTGCCGCGAAGCGCCCAAATTGAATCACACAGGTGCTGCTTTACCAGCGGAATTTCCGTTTGCACGGCTAGTTCGATATCTTTCAATCGAGTAAATTCACCGTGGTTCGGCGCTACCCCAGTAAGTATCCATCCGCTTCGCTTCTGGTACATCAAGCAGCGTGTTCCATCAATTGGGTCGGCGATAACCCTGCAGAGCGCATCTTTTTCACTGGCACTGCGCGGCAGAGTAACCGTTCCCCCTTGCAGACCCTCGGCAATCAGGACAATTGGGATCTGAGACGCAATCTTTCGCTCGAACAAATCGACCAGTAGCGTTTCGCTAAGGCGGTCGATAGAGTAGATCGTGTCGCCGTGACCGTCCCCTACGACCTGCGACATTTCGCCTTCGGCCGCGTGCTCGCAAGCGGAAACGACCGGGCTACGAATTTCTTCGTGGATCGAGCGGATCAAAGGCAACATCCAGGCAAAGTCAGTCATGGCGGATCCTTTTGGCCTCCAAGAAGGCGGTTCTTCCAAACGCCTGTCTGTGAAATAATCACAGATGATATGATAATTTACAACATGGCCAGGGCGCGCACTGCCAGCACGAATGGAGGAACGGAACCTTCGACGCTCTCGACGTCAGTGCGATCTGGGGTGGCGCTAAAGACTCCCCGCGCCTGTCGCCACCATGACGACAGATAAGCCCAGGATGTTGATCATCGGAGCCCGCGGATTCCGCGGCGCTCATCTAACGTGCGCCGCGGCCGGCAGGTTTGAGGTTGTCAGGGGCGACCGTGTCTCCCAGGCACGGCCCGAAAGCATTCAGATCGACGTCACCGACGAAGCCAGTGTGAACGCAGCGTTCGAGTCCACGAGGCCCGACGTTGTGCTTCTTCTCGCGACTCTATCCGACATCGACCGGTGCCAGACAGAGCGTGATCTCGCCTATGCCGTCAACGTACATGGCGCCGAGCACGTAGCCAACGCCACCGCTCGTTGCCATGCCCGGCTCCTGTTTACTTCCTCCGCTGCCATCTTTGATGGCGGCAAACACGGATATTCAGAGGACGATCCAGCCAACCCGGTAAGCATCTATGGCGAAACAAAAGCAAGGACTGAGGCCGCCGTTCTGGGCATCGTGCTTTCGGCAGTCATTGTGCGTATCGCGCTCGCGATCGGCTTTGCTGCAACGAAAGGGACAAATTCACTACTGGACAGTCTGGCGGAACTCTGGGCGGCAGATCGCGCGGTCGAGATGCCCACATTTGAATATCGGAATCCGATTGATGCCGTGACCTTGTGCTCGTTCATTCTGCAGCTGCTCAACCAGGGAGCACATGGTGTGTTTCATGTGGCGCAAGAGAGCCTATCTCCCGCCACAAGTTGGGTCTGAAGCTTGCCGATCGCATGTTGCCGGGCCCGCCGCGGCCCGGATCACTTCTTGCTGACGGAAAAGATTCGGACAATCTGTTCGATCCCCATGCCTAGTTGTGACCAGGTGATCGAGAGGTGTTTTGATGGGGCTGCCTAAGCCAAAATTTGAGCTGGAATTTTCCCACGGCTCAGCCTACGGGGAAGAAGAGAAGGCCGCGGTGCTAGAAGTGTTGGAGGCCAATGCTCCCTCCTGCGGGGTTAAGGTTCAGGAATTTGAGCGAGCGTTTGCAAAATACTGCAGCACCCAGCATGGCCTGGCGGTGTCGTCAGCAACTGCAGGGCTGTCCTTGGCTCTAATCGCCGCAGGAGTGGGACCCGGCGACGAAGTCATCACCACCCCGATCAGCTGGATCTCGACCGCTAATGCCGCGGCAGCATTGGGAGCGAGAGTAGTCTTTGCCGACGTGGATTCTTGTACGCTGAATCTGGATCCACAATCTGTCGCCAGCAAGATCACCGGCCGCACCAAGGTGATCTTGCCTGTTCATCTGTATGGGCGATGCTGCGATATGGACGCGCTGAACGCGCTTGCTCGTCCGCACGGCATCCTGGTTGTGGAAGATGCCGCCCATGCTCCTGGCGCCGAGTACAAAGGGCGCAAGGCAGGCGCTCTCGGCGATATCGGCGTCTTCAGCTTCCATCAACAGAAAAACATGGTTACGCTGGGCGAAGGCGGCATGATCACGACCAGCAGCAAGGCGCTTTTCGAGAGCATGCTGTCGCATCGTTCGCTTTGCTGCCGTGCTTACGATTCGAAAGGCAAGTATCTCGCTATCGATGAAGCCGTGCAGCCGATGGGCAAGAGATACTGGCATCTGGAGTTCGATGGCATCGGGTTCAACTATCGGATGACCGAGATTCAGGCTGCCGTGGGCTTGGTCCAGCTGCAAAAGCTTGACTCGCTCAATGCCCGCCGAATCGAGATTGCAAGGAAATACACGGAACGCCTTCGCGGCATCAAAGGGTTGAGGCTCCCGTGTATTCCTAGAGAACTTAAACACGTCTTCCATGTTTATGTTCTCTTGCTCGAGCCTGAGTTCCGGCTCAACAAAGAAGAATTTATGTGGGAGCTCTATACCAACAAGCAAATCAAGGCTTGGTCACACTACATGCCCATCCATCTCACCGCGATTTACCGCACCTTGGGTCATCACGAAGGGGAATGTCCCGTGGCGGAGGCGATGTTTGATCGCTACGTCAGCCTTCCCATTCATCCACGGATGACGGAGCAGTCCGTCCAGTATGTGACTGGCAGTATCCGGGAGCTTGCATGACGCTTTTCGAACAGACGGTCCTTGGTTTACGGGGAGAGAGCGCATTTTTTTCAGTAAATGCGCCGGTTTACATCAGCCGGACTCCGGGCCGTCTGGACCTGATGGGCGGCAACGTGGATTACACCGGTGGGCTGGTTTTCCAGGCCACGATTCGCGAGGCGACTTGGGCCGCCGTGCAGAGGAGGAATGACGGCCTCATCATTTTTTGGAATCCGCAGATCCGAGAGGAAGGGTGGCTGGAACGGGTCGAGTTTGACCTGAATTCTCTGTCGGATGAGGCAGCCGTTCGCGAATTGGTGAACGGCTGCCCAGGCAAGCGCTGGACCGCATATGTGCTCGGTGCATTCTACTTGCTGCGATGTCAGTATCCCGACCGTGTCACAACCGGTGCGAACGTCTATCTCGAATCCGAAGTTCCACGAAACAAAGGGGTCAGCTCGTCCGCGGCGGTGGAAGTTGCCGTCATGAAGGCTGCAGGCGCCGCTTACGGCGTAGAGCTCGCTGGCATCAAACTTGCGGAAGCATGCCAGTGGATGGAGAACGTCATCGCTGAGTCGGCGTGCGGGGTCATGGACCAGGCCACGTCGCTTCTCGGCGATGAAGGATTCATGCTGCCGCTTCTCTGCCAGCCATGCACACCGCGGCCGCTGGTTCGCTTTCCGGAAGAATTGCAGTACTGGGGAGTCGACTCGGGAATCCGGCATGCCGTTACCGGCATCGAGTATGCAGCGGCTCGAGCCGCGCCTTTCGTTGGCTACCGCATGATCTGCGAATGGGAAAAACTATCGCTTTGCATCGATGTCTGCGGTCGAATTCCTCGCTATGTCGATCCCAAATGGAATGGCTACCTTTCAAATATTGCGCCGTCGGTCTTCCGGTCGAAGTATGAGCTCCGATTGCCCGAAACTCTCTCCGGCGCCGAGATTCTCTCCGTTGGCAAGGTCCATCCAGATCCGTTCACGAACATCCATGCCGCCGTGAACTACCGGGTGCGAGCGTGCACCCGTTACGCGATCGAAGAGAATCATCGGATCGAGTTGTTTGTCGAGCTGGCTCGCGGCGCGAATCATGGCGCGTCATCCAATACGTTTCGGGCGATGGGCGAGCTCATGTTCCAGTCACACTGGTCCTATACCGAATGCGGCCTGGGTTGTCAGGCCACCGATCTCCTGGTGGATCTCGTGCGGCAGGAGTGCGGACCCAACCAACTGTTTGGAGCCAAGATCACGGGAGGGGGCGCGGGCGGCACCGTCGTGGTATTGGGAGCCAGAGGCGCGGAACAAGCATTCCACCGAGTGGTTGGGAAGTACGCGCAAGCGCGTGCATACGAACCTTACGTCTTTGAAGGCAGCTCAGTGGGCGCAGACCGATTCGGCCTTCGTGTTCTGCAACCCGAGCAGTGAGTGTAGCGGCGATCGTGCTTCCAAATAAACGCAAGACCCCGCGGTACTTTCTCCTGCTGGCTCTGGCTTCGCTGATGTGGTCCGGGCAAGGAACCGCTGTCAAACTGCTGGACCGCCATTTGGGCCCCATCGCGATCACCTTCCTTCCGTTCTATATCACTACTGTTCTTTTCGTTCCGTTACTCCTGCGCATGCGGCGGGAGAATCCGAAGGCCCAGAAGCCTTCGTGGAACGAATGGCGCAAGTTCGTTGCGGCCGGAGTTGCCGGCCAGGTACTGGCACAACTTGGGATGACCTGGGGGGTGAGCAAGTCGCTGGCCTCCAACGGGGCCATCTTGAATCTGCTGATTCCAGTTATCAGCGCGGTGCTGGCTTCTCTGATGCTCAAGGAACGGCCGACCGTTCTGCGGATGGCGTCGCTGGCCATCGGGCTGTTCGGTGTCATCTTGCTGTCGGTCAGCGATCTCCGCCAAGCTTCGTTCGGACAGATGAGGTTTCTGATGGGTAATCTCCTCATCCTTGGCGGTTGCCTGGGGTCCTCCTTCTACAATGTCTATTGCAAGCGCCTCATGGGAAAGTTCACGGAGATTGAAATCCTGATCTTCAGTTACTTCACCGCATCAGTTGCGAGTCTGCCTTTGCTTGTATGGGTGGAGTCTTTTCATTTCAGCAATTTCCGTCTGTTCGATTGGAAGAGCTGGCTCTCTTTTGCCTTTCTGGCGTTATTCATGTATGGAGTGTCGATGCTGCTTTTTTTCAGGGCGCTGCAGCATCTGGATGTCACGACCGCCTCGGCTTCACTCTATATGGTCCCTGTGTTTGGCGTGTTTCTTGCCGCCGCGCTGCTCGGCGAGCGTTTGAATGCCCTGGCGATACTGGGTGCCGGTATCGTACTGATCGCTGCCGTTCTGGTGATGAAATATGACACGTGCTACTAGCTTCGTAAGAGTTGCAATCACCCTGTTTCTTGGGGTGACGCTGCTGGCGGCCCAGCAACCAAAACCTTTCCCCGTCGTCTCGACGGTCGACGAACCGGCCATTGCCGGACGCCCGGTGCAACTGGATGAGCAAGGAAAGCTTCTGCCCTGGCCTATCGCCGACGATACCGGCTATTCGTACTCCTCGCATTTCCTCGCGCAATGGACCATTTTGTGGGACCAACACAATCGGCAGAGGCTGCACTATTTCTTTTGCTGTTTCGATTTTGACCGCACGACTTTTGAACTGATGCCGGATTGGCATTGGGCGAACTCGACCGGTTACCTCCGCGCGATGTCGCAGGGTTTTATCGAACGCCTCTACCCATACACCGGAGATCCCCGCACGCTGACCTTCCTGCAGGACCTCGTGGACTACGAGTTGGAGAACGGCCTCACTCCCGCAAGATATGCGTGGTCGCAAGTGCCTTACGCGTCCGCGAATCCTGGCGCGAAACGCTACACCGGTTGGAGCGCTCATGGCGAAGACTACATCGAGCCTCACGTTGTCGGCGAAGACGGTTACGCCTATCTACGCCTGTACGAAATGACCGGCAATACCAAGTACCTGCGAGCGGCGATTCGCTGCGCCGATGCTCTGTTGAAGAATTACCAGACGGGAAATGAAAAGAACTCTCCCTGGCCGGTGCGCTGCTATGGGCGCGACGGAAAAGCAGAAGGTGGGCCCATGGGGCCGTACTCGGCCAACGTCATTGAACCCATCATGTTGTTCGACGAGCTCATCCGCCTGAACCAAGGTGACGTCGCCGGTTATGCGCGCGTTCGGGCCGGCGCTTGGGACTGGTTTCAGAAATACCCGCTCGCCAACAGCGTCTGGGTCGGCTATTTCGAAGACGTCGTGCCCAGCATGGAGAACATGAACCAGGTCATCCCGCTTGAGTTTGCACGCTACGTTCTTCTGCATCCTGACAAGGACCCGCAGTGGCGCGAGCATGCGCGGCGGCTCATCGAGTGGGTCAAAACAACCCCCAAGTGGCCCAAGTATGTCGTGCATGGCGCCACGGTGACCACTGAGCAGGGAAATGGGATCGACTTCTGCTGCAACTTGCCGAATCAGTGTTGTGATAGCCACACCGCGCGCCTAGCCGCAGTGGAAGCGGTCTACTATGCAAAGACCGGGGACGTGACCTATCGGGAGGCGGCCTTCCGCTCCTTCAACTGGGTTACCTATTTTCAGGGACTTTCCGCAGGCGCGCACACTCCGTTCGGGCCGCAATGGTGGTTTACCGACGAATTCGCGGACGGCCCCCGCAGAATGATGGACGCCTTCTGGGCGGTACCAGAATGGGCCCCTTCCGACGAATCACACCTACTGGGCTCAAGCTCGGTGGTGAACAAAATCAGCTACGGCAAAGGCTCGGTCACCTATTCGACCTTCGATCCTCAGTCTATGGACGTGCTGCGCCTGGATTTCGTGCCTGAGTTCGTAACTGCCAACGGGAAGCCCCTGGACCGGCGTAAAGATCTCGACCAACCCGGCTATGAATTTGATGATTCGACTCACGTGCTTCGTATCCGGCACGACGATGCGAAGGACGTTGACGTTCAAGGCAGCGCAGGGCGAGCTCCGTCGCAGTATGTGACCTTCGACGATCCCCACCTCGCGGCTGGCACCAAGTTGCGAGGGGCGTATCCCTCAGGCGTGATTGATTGGGGTGCCGACCAATGGAGAATCGGCGTCCCGCAGGGAAAGTTTGGAACCTTCAATCTGACTCTTGCCGACCCCAAGGCAGAATCTGTGGAGTTCCACTTCTATGCGCCTCGTCTGTTTGTGGGGATAGATGTCTACAATACCGGGCCTTCCGACGCTACTGTCACGATCCATTCTCCCGAGGCTCGCGAAGTGTCTTTCACCCTCAAACCGAGGGAATTGCGCCGCCTGCGTACTGGCTGGCGAGACCCGAGCTCCATCGTGATATTTGACCTGAAAAACGGAGAAGGCCTGCGGTTCGACAACTTGGCCTACCTCCACGAGTGAAGTCTGATCGAGCGCCGATCTCCAGGGCCTGACATCCTTACGTAAGAAAAAAAGCTTGACGAAATACGGAAATCCGTGCTCTGTTATGTATTCACAATTGATATGAGAATTTCTAACATCAAGTCGCCCCGCTCCTCCGCAGATCGCCAAAGTGAAATCCTTCTCTTCATCAAAGAAAGAGGCACGGTCTCGATCAGTGGAATGGCCGAGCAGTTTGCCGTCTCCGAAATGACGGTGCGGCGTGTTCTGCACAAGCTGGCCGACGCGGGGTTGGTGATCCGAACCCCGGGTGGCGCCATGGTGGCTCCTTCGGGATCCATGGAGAGGAGTTTCCTGGAACGCTCCGCGAAAATGGCCAGCGCCAAGGATGCCATTGGCCGGGCGGCGGCGCGCCTGGTGCAAGAAGGTGAGACCGTGGTGCTGGACTCTGGAACCACCACGCTGCATGTTGCGCGTCACTTGGCCGCCAAGCACAACCTGGCTGTGGTGACGCCTTCACTGGCGGTGCTGGAGGAACTGGCCGTCAGCCCGCGGGTTCAGGTGCGGCTGACGGGCGGAGTGTACCGTCGCGGCAGTCATGACCTCACGGGCAGCGCAGTGGTGGATGCGTTGGGAGACATGCATGCCGACAAGGTCTTTTTTGGAGCCGCTGCCCTCTCGTTTCACAAAGGAGTGATGAATTACGACCCTGAAATGCCGAAGGCATATCTGCGAGCGGGCCGGGAACACATTCTGGTCATCGATAGCAGCAAGATTGGGACGGAAGCGGTGTACCGCCTGTGTCCGGTGAAGAAGTGCGATCTTGTCATCGTCGACAAGGGAGTGAAATCGGGAGATCTGGCGCGACTTCGCACGTTGACCAACGTACTGATTGCTGGATAGGGCTTCGCCCTGAGTCACGTATGTCATGGCTACCAGTGCCGTAACTGGCGCAGTCTTTAGGGGCGAGCCAAATGGAGTAACCGTGGTGATCGCATTGCGGTCTTGAATTAAAACGATTTAATCAATTGAAACTGCAGGGAGGATGGCATGTCTCACAAGTTCCAAGCAAAGACCTTGGCGCTACGTTTGTCGAGAAACCTACCGGGGCCTCGAAGGCCCGCAGGTTCGTGTATCTCCACGTGCTATCTCTCTGCCGTGCTTTGCCTCATAGCGCTGGCCTGCCCCGGAGGATTGGTCGCGCAATCCACGCAGGGCTTGATTCTGGGCACCGTCCAAGACACCAGCGGCGCCGTCGTTCCCGGTGCTGAGGTGCGGATTGTCAGTCTCAACGAGGGCAGCGTCCGGGCCGTCGCGACCGACGCCTCGGGTAAGTACCTGGCCCTGGACCTCAAGCCCGACCGCTACCGTCTGGAAGTCTCCAAGTTCGGCTTCGGTCACCAGGTCGTACCGGAGGTTTCTCTACTTGCGCGCCAGGAACTCCGTCAGGATTTCACCTTACAAGTCGGGGCCGTTAGTCAGGAAATAACTGTCACGGGTGCCGCCACTGCGATCAACACAGAGAACTCGGGGATTTCCGCCAGTCTCGATTCCCGCAATGTTCTCGACCTGCCGGCCAACTACCGGGCCAGCAGCGGCGGCACCAGCCCGCTGGCGCTGGTGCAGACGCTTCCGGGCGTGCAGTCGGACGACGGAGGCACCAGCTTTTCCGTGCAGGGCGGATTGCCTTCGCAATCGGAAACATCGATCGATGGCATCTCCACCCAGAGCACGACCTCCAACTATCCGTTGGCTGACGCGTTTCCCTCGGCGGAGTCCATTGCGGAGCTGCGGGTGGATGGAGTCGGCAATAACGCCGAATACGGGCAGCCGGGTGAAGTTACGTCGATCTCCAAGGCCGGAACCAATAATTTGCACGGCGGGCTCTTTTGGTACCACCAAAACCGCGCCTTCGATGCCACCGCATTCGGGGCTGCCGGCGTGAAGCCACAAAAGATCGGAAACGATTTTGGGTTCACCCTGGGTGGCCCGGTCCTCATTCCGCACCTGTACCACGGCCGCAACAAGACTTTCTTCTTCACAACTTACGAAGGCTTCCGTTTTCCGCAGGGCCAATCCGTACAAGAGATCGTGCCCAGCACACTCATGCGGACGGGGATTTCAGCAAAGAAATGGCGGCGGGAACGCTGACAAATCCTTTCACCGGGGGTACGTATGCGAACAATGCGATTCCATCGGGCAGCATTGCACCCGAGGCACTGGAGCTCTTGAATCTTTTTCCGTTACCCAATGTGGGAGATCCAACCGTTCTCCCATCCAACGGATCAAATTACATTGCAAATAAAGACAACAGCTACCAATCCAGTCAATTTGACATTCGCGGAGACCAGAATCTCAGCGACAAGGCGCAAATTTTTGCCCGTTACACATGGAAGAATGTTACGCAGAAACAACCGAATGTACTCCTTGTTCCGTCCGGCGACTTTATTGATCGCTACCGCGTCCTGGTCGTTTCGTTCAACTACACGCTAAAACCGTCGCTCCTCAACGAATTCCGCTTCGGGTTTACGTTAAACGACACCGGCGTGACCAACGGTTTCGACGGGCCGGAGCTGGCCCAGAAGCTTAGTCTCACTGGGATCGGCCCGAAGTTTCCCTTCAACGGGATTGCTGAACTCGATTTCAACAACAATCCACTGACCAATCTCTCGGCGGACCGGCTTACTAGCATTACAAAGTCCCGCACGTTCCAATTCAATGACAATCTGGATTGGACCCGGCGTCGTCACTCTTTGAAATTCGGGTTCGACCTGCGCAAAATCGCAGCCATTACGCCGCTTGGTTTCTTCGGCGCCAACAACTATGGCACGTTTGCCTTCGATACGCAGTTTACCGGCAATACCTTCGGAGATTTCCTGCTAGGCTTGCCCAGTCAAACCTCCTCCGACACCGTGTCCCAGGACAACGACGGCCAGACCACTCACTATCATCTGTTTGCCCAGGACAGCTGGCAGGCGAGCAAGCGTCTCACACTCACCTACGGCGTGCGCTGGGAATTTCACCCCGCTTATCACGAACCCTCGGGCAACATCGGCAATTTTGATCCGAGCGTTCCACTTTCTGGCCGGGTCGTCTATCCAGATGGCAAGCAGGGCCTGCTGTCGGCCGGCTTCCTGGCGAATTTCAACGGGTGCCCGGGCCCGACCATCAATAGCGCACCTTGCACGCCGGTCCTTTCCAACAGCCAGGCGGGCCTGCCTTCCGGCCTGCGCACGGCGTCCAAGCTTCGCTTTATGCCCCGATTTGGGTTTGCCTTCCGTCCCTTTAACAACGACAAGACGGCCATTCGCGGCGGATTCGGGATGTACAACATCACGTTGCTGGGCCGTAACTTCTATTCTCTGACTGGGACGCTCCAGTCGAACACGCAGACCTTCAATAACCTCGAAACTCCGACCGGCCCGGCCTATCAATGGCCCGCCATCAATGCCGGCGGAAGCGGGTTCGGCCCTCCCGACTACGGGACCGCGTATTTCGGGACCGCCAATGACATCCATTGGAAGGACCCTTACTCGATGCAGTGGGATCTCTCATTCGACCACGAACTGCCGGGCGGAATCGGAGCACGTGTCTCTTACATCGGCATGAAAACCGATCAATTGGTCTGGGCGCCGAACCTGAATGACATGACGCTTTCAACTACCTCGGCTCTGGCGCGCCCGCTGAGCGATCGCCCGTTCCCGAATTGGGGAACAATTCAGGATCGAGCCAATGGCGCTACTGCCCTCTATGACTCGTTCCAGTTCGAGGCGCGGCGCAGCTTCCACCACGGATTGACCTTCACGTCCGCGTACACCTGGGCAAAAAATATGGCCGACAATCAGGGCCCCGATATCAATGGTTTTGCAGGAGAGAATGGCGGCGCGCGGGCTACTAGTCTCTATGACCGGCACCTCGATTACGGGAATGTGGAAGGCACGCGTCGTGAGCGCTGGGTGACGACCGCCATTTATGAGCTGCCGGTCGGCTGGGGAAAGTTGGTTGGCGGCGACATGGGCAAGCTGGCGGATGCCATCGTTGGCGGATGGCAGTTGAGCAATATTTTTGTCTGGCCCCTTCCTCAGTCCCTATTTCAACGGCGGCGATCCCTCCGGCACTGGCTCCGATGTTCTTTTTGGACGAGACCAGCATCCCGACCGCGTCGGCTCCGGTGTCCCACAGCACCAGAACCGCAATAATTGGGTCGACCCGTCCGCCTTCATCTGTCCGGGTCAAACCGACTGGGCTCCCGGGAACCCTTGCGACATCGGTGGCGATCCCTCCTCTACGCAGGCTCCAATCGGACGCTTCGGCAACTCGGGTGTAGGTGTCGTGGTCGGTCCCGGCACGGTCAACCTCAGTACTGGGCTGAGCAAAGCCTTCGCTATCACCGAGAGAATCCGTCTGAAAGCCGGCGCTTCGTTCACCAACGTTCTGAACCATACCAATCTCGGCGACCCGAATCTCAACATTGCATCTGGGAGTTTCGGTACCATTAGTTCGGCGCGAAGTGCCGACTTCGGCGGCAGCCGCACCGGCCAGGTCTCGTTGAGATTGGAGTTTTGAGCGGGTCCCGCCACCAGCAGGCAAGCCGCGTTCTGGTAGGCTCTGGTTGCCCCTTCCGCACAATGCGCGAGGGGCAACTGGATTTTCATCTTTATCATTAGTTGAGGAGATGTTCTTTGCGCCGCTCGATTCGTCGTGTCCTTCTGTGCGCTCTAGCAGTCTCGCTCTTCGGCAGTCTGGCGGTTGCCCAGGAAAGCGCAAAACATAAGACCCAGAACATCCTCTTTGTGATGACAGACGGCCTGCGCTGGCAGGAGGTGTTTCGCGGCGCGGAATTGCAGCGGCTGGAGAAATATTCCAAAGATGCCGCCGTTGTCGAGGCGTTGAAGAAGACGTATTGGCGGGAGACTCCTCAAGCGCGGCGCGAAACTCTGATGCCATTCGTTTGGAATGTGCTCGCCAAGAATGGGCAAATCTATGGAAATCGCGACAAGGGGTCGGACGCGTACGTCACCAACGGTCTGAACTTCTCCTATCCGGGGTACAGCGAGACGCTGTGCGGATTTGCTGACCCTCGCGTCAACAGCAATGACAAGGTTCCGAATCCGAATGTGACCGTGCTGGAGTGGTTCCACAAGAAGCCCACCTACAAGGACCGGATTGCGGCATTCGCGGCGTGGGATGTGTTCCCGTCGATTTTCAATAGTGAACGAGCGGGCTTTCCCGTCAACGCCGGGTACGATCCTTTCACTCTTCTCCCTGGAAATCCGCGGATCGATTTGCTCAACACGCTGAAGAAGGAAGTCCCGCACTATTGGGATGAAGAGCCTTTCGATGCTCTTCCGTTCCGCACGGCGTTGGAATACTTGAAGGAACGCAAGCCGCGAGTTCTGTTTCTCTCCTTGGGAGAGACGGATGATTGGGCCCACGGCAGCAACTACTTGCAATATCTGGATGCCGCCCATCGCGCGGATGATTTTTTGCGTATTCTTTGGGAAACGGTGCAGTCCATGCCTCAGTATCGTGACCATACAACCTTGATTTTTCTGACCGATCACGGGCGCGGGGCAGGCGCTGAAACGTGGAACGATCACGGTGGTGATGATATTCCGGAGTCCAAGTACATTTGGATGGCATTCCTCGGGCCGGACACGGCGGCGCTTGGGGAGCGTTCCAAAGTTGGGCCTGTGACCCAGAATCAGGTTGCGGCCACTATGGCGGGGCTGCTGGGCGAGGACTACGGACGCGCGGTTCACCAGGCTGGGCTGCCGGTCATTGATGTGATGCCAGCGGGGAAGTAAGCCGGATGAGAAGATGTTCTGTGCAGAAACTGACGTTTCGTTCGCATGTCATCCTTCGTTGGATTGTTAGCGCGGCTCTGACGTCACTGTGCCATGCGTAAGAAGCCGCCGCTGGTCCAGAAGCCACCAAGGCGAGTGAATTCGAATTCCGTATTAACTGCGCGTTTTGTCACGGGCTGGGAGCACGTGGAGGTGGACGCGGTCCGGATCTCACGCGCGAACAGAAGCGCCACGGCAACTCCGAAGCGGACATGTTCCGCAACATCAGCCAGGGAATTGCCGGCACGGCCATGCCCGCCAATGGCACCAACGGCCAGGGCGTGGGGATGACCGACGAAGAAATCTCGCAAATCATCGCATATTTGAGAAGTATCCAGGTGAAGGCGTGTTTGTGCGCACCGCCAGGCTCGTTCTGACGCCGCTCGTAACACGCCTACCCGGGCTTTGGATGTCCCGCTTCGGGCAACCCTGGCAATTTCTCTATGATTTGAAAATCTTGGATAGCGTCATGCTGGACTACTAGCTTCTTCCAAAGCGGCTATGAGTATCAGTTCGGTTGGGGTCGTTTGGATTTCCCGTCTTTCGACTTGCTGTCTTTGTCCCAGCCCCCCAAGCTCGAGCGCCACAGCCATGCATCCGTCGCGCAATTCATCCGCGAGAGTGCGGTCGACCATGGCCCGTGCCACGACCATGCCTCCCACGCACAAAGCGGCGATCGCCTGTGCTGCGGTGGAGCGCGGTCGGCCGTTCTCGGTCAAGCTCCGCTCCAAGACGCTAACCATCGCTCTAAACACCGTCTCGAAGGCACGCTTTGCACTCTTGCCGCTACGCGCGACGTCGCTCGGCAATGCCACCATCGGGCAGGAATTCTCGACGTCCTCGAAATGCTGGCGAGACAAATAGGCGCGGACGACTTGCGGCCCCACATCGGCGGATGACAGATCCACATCCACGCCTTCCCAGCAACTTTTCCACTCCGGGTCGGTGAAGAAGCACCCCAATACCTCGGCATAGAGATCGCTCTTGCTTTTGAAATAGCTGTAGAATCCGCCGTGCGTCAGGCCCGCACCTGCCATGACCTGGCTGAGAGACACATTGTCAAAGCCATGCCGATTGAATAGCCTGCGTGCGCTATCAATGATGTTCTTTTTTACTGCCGCGCGGTGACCAGCGGGATAAGCCATAGGAGCTCCTCGTTTGTCAGGTGCCGCAGTATGCCTCGAACGGCGTTCGAATGCCCAGAAAATATTATATTGAACATATTTTGACGCGATGCTTCTATTCCAGGACGGTCGAACGCACAAATCCGGGAGGACTACAATGATGAGCGATAGAAAGAATCCGAACGTAACGGCAAATGCCCCGACGCGACGCCAAGCGATCGTTGGTGTTGCCATCGCCTTCGGTGGTCTAACCCTGGGCTCAACCAAGGCCTGGGCGGGAACCGAGGAGGAGATTTCTCATACGGCGGAATCCATTCATCAAGAAGTCGTTTTCAAAGCGACCCGCAAGCGTGTTTACGAAGCGCTTACCGACACCAAACAGTTCGACAAGGTCATACAGCTCAGTGGAGTCATGAAGTCCATGCCCCCGGGAGGCAAGCTCACCGAGATCAGTCGTGAAGTGGGCGGCGCGTTCGCACTCTTCGGCGGGTATATCACGGGACGACACATCGAACTCGTGCCGAACGAGCGCATCGTCCAAGCCTGGCGAGTGGGCAGCTGGGATCCGGGCGTCTACTCGATGGCCAAGTTCGAACTCGCGGAGCAAGGCTCCGGAACCAAGATCGTCTTTGACCATGCTGGCTTTCCCAAGGGCGAGGGGGAACACCTGGCGGCGGGATGGAAAGCCAACTATTGGGAGCCGCTCGAGAAATTCCTAGCTTAAGCGCTGAGCAAAACCTCGGCTCATCGTCACTCAGGCATCCCGGGTAGCTGGCTAGTGGACGACTGCGTCCAACGGGCGACATTACCAAACCAATAAATTTAGAAACCACGAGGTAGCGTATGAAATTTGCGGCGCATATTGCAGTCGTAGCCATCCTTGCGAGTGTGAGTTGTCTTTCACAAACCCAGCAGACCGATACCAGTGCTCGTTCCTCACCCGCGATGTTGGAACGCATGCCGGAGTCGTTAGAAATCCGCTACGCGTTGAGTGCTCTTCCCCCACATCTGAGGAATGACGCGACAAACTACACACTGGACCCCGCCAAGGGATACGTTCTGAATCATCAAGGGACCAACGGAGTTTCTTGCATCGTCGTGCGCACCGATTGGCAATGGCCGCGCCGGCCGTTCCGGAACGATATTTATTGGCCGGTTTGCTACGACGCCGAAGGTTCGAAAACGCTGTTACAAGATTATCTCCATGCCGCCGAATTGAGAGTGCAGGGCATGGACACAGAGCAGGTCCATCGCGAGGTTACCAAGAAGTTTGGGACTCCTGCTTACCCAAATCCTGCCCGCTCCGGGGTTGCCTACATGCTTGCTCCCATCATGCGCACGTTCGGAGGCTCCAAGGTGACCGAGCCCATGACCATGAACATGCCCCACTACATGTTTTATGCCCCCAACGTTAAGGACGCCGACATCGGCGGCAAGCCCTTTAGTCTGTATCCGTTTATCCTGAGCATGAGTCCGGGTCGCGACGACGTTATCATCCTGCTGCTGGGCGAAACGGAAAAGGCAAAGATTCTCGTAGAATCGAAGGATTTGCTGACGGAGCTTTGCTCCTATCGCGATTTTCTGTGTACGACCGAGGCAACCCGCGCGCAAATGCCCGGTCAGTAGCCCAGTGTCAGCCTTCGCACGCCCTTGCTTGTAGTTCGTTTTTGGCCTGCAGTTACGTCGTTCCGGGCGCCGGCGTCGGAGTTGTGTTTCCACCACCTCCCGCGCGCCCCCACGATGCCAGTAGCACGCCGGCGATCATCAGCATGGCAAACACTCCCGGCAACCACCGGGGCCGCCTACGAAAAGGGCGCAGGAGGACAGGCATAACTGAGCCTACCCTGCTGAGTAGCAACGATCAGGAGGAGAAATTACTTCGTCCCCCACCAAGCGAAGATCGTCGTGGTATTCTTTGGCAATTCGATCACTGAGAATTGAGGAAAAACAGGGCGATCGGTTCATACCGGATCGCGGAGACTCTTCCCGGTCAGCGGTCTCAGAGTCCGCCCCGGGGCGCCCTCATTCGCATCCGCATGGGCGCTTCTAGCTGCTAGCGGAACCTCTACAGGAGGCACTCATGCAACGGCATCCAGCGAAGACATTCCGCGCCAATTTCGCCGTTCTGGTCGCGGCGGCAATGTTGGGCTCGTCCTTCTCCCTGCTCGCGCAAGCTCCCTCCGTCGCACCTGGAGCCTCGCAGCCCACCATCCTCTACGGCGCCGCTTACTATAACGAGTACATGCCAGCGGACCTCCAGCCTGGCCGCTTGGAAAAGGATGTGGCCCTCATGACCGCCGCCGGCATCACCGTCGTTCGCATGGGCGAGTCAACCTGGAGCCTGTGGGAGCCCTCCGACGGACGCTTCGAGTACGCCTGGATGGATCGTGTCGTTGAAGCCATGGGGAAGGCAGGCATCAAGGTCATCATGGGCACGCCCACGTACTCGATTCCCACATGGATGGCGCACGCGCATCCCGAGATCCTCGCGCGCCCGCCCGGAGGTGCATCTGTCGGCTACGGTATGCGCCAGAACATGGACTTCGATAACCCGAAGTTCCGCTTCTATGCTGAGCGCGTCATCACCAATCTCGTCTCTCACTACAAAGACAACCCCGCAGTGATCGGCTGGCAGATCGACAACGAAACCGGATCTAACGGCGCCTCCAACCCTGACGTCTTCGCCGGCCTCGTGGATCATCTCAAGCAAAAGTTCGGCACCACGGACGCCCTCAACAAAGCATGGCTCCTCCACTACTGGGGCCAGGACGTCAACGACTGGGCCGACATGCCCACTCGCGACAACGCTACCAGCACCAGTTACAAACTCGAGTGGACCCGCTGGCAACAGCTTCGCGTCACGAATTATCTCTCCTGGCAGGCCGCACTGGTTCGCAAGTACCGCCGCCCCGACCAGTTTGTCACACAGGACTTCGGCAGCATGATGAAGTCCGACGTTAATGAGCCAGCGGTCGCCGCCGCTCTCGACGTGGTCGCAAACAACCCCTATCACGGCGCGCAGGATCACCTCGACGGAGCCTGGCAAGCTCTCCAGGGTGACTTCTCCCGTTCTCTCAAGCACACAAATTTTCTTGTCACAGAAACCAACGCGCAGACGCTCGGCTGGGACTCCGCCGGCCAGTTCCCGCCTTATGATGGCCAGCTACGCCTCGACGTCTACACCGACGTCTCCAGCGGCGCCAATATGGTCGAGTATTGGCACTGGCACTCCATCCACGCCGGGCAGGAGACCTACTGGAAAGGCGTGTTAAGCCACGACCTCGAACCCAACCGCGCCTATGCCGAGGTCTCCGGCATCGCGCACGAACTTAAGAGAGTCGGCCCCGACCTGGCTGACATGAGAATCCAGAACCAGGTCGCCATTCTCTACAGCGTCGACTCGGCCAACGCCATCAGCTTCATGCCCTTCGAGCGCCAGGAGGGCCCCGGCTGGGTGCCTGGCAAAGCGTCCGGAAGCTACAACGCCATTCTCACTCAGCTCCACCGCTCCCTTTACCTGGCAAATGTCGGTGCCGACTTCGTCTTTCCCAGCGTCACCGCCGCCGAGCTCTCGCGGTACAAGCTCCTCATCGTTCCCGCCCTCTACGTCGCAGACGACGCCCTACTGAAGAAAATCTCTGAGTACGTCCATGACGGCGGTCACGTCCTGATGACTTTCAAGAGCGGCTTCACGAACGAGAACTCCGCGGTGCGCTGGGAGCGCGCTCCCGGTCCGCTGCGCCAGGCCGCCGGCTTCACCTACCAGGAGTTCTCAAACTTGGAGCAGCCACTCCCACTGAAAGGCGACCCCTTCCACGCTGGCGAAGGCAACCAGGTCAGCACTTGGGCCGAGTTCCTTCAGCTGGATACGGCGAAGCCACTCGCCTTCTATGACCACCCCTTTTTCGGTCGCTGGCCCGCCGTCACCTCGAATCGCTTCGGCTCCGGCACGCTTACCTATGAGGGCACCGTTCTCTCTGACAAGCTCCAGCTTGCGATCGTACGGGACGCGTTGCGTGACGCCGGTCTCACCGGCCCCGACCAGCAGCTTCCTCCCAGCGTTCGCGTCAAGCACGGGCTCAGTCACGACGGCCGGAACCTCCACTACTATCTCAACTATTCCAGCTTGCCGGCCACGCTAACCTATTCCTACATGGCGGGGACCGATCTCCTTACTGGCCACTCGCTCTCGCAAGGAGAGCAGACCACGCTCGCACCTTGGGATCTCATCATTGTGAAAGAGAAGGCACCAACGCACTGAGCAGCTCCTCACAGTGCCTCCTTCAGCTGGGAGCAAAGTAGCTATCACAAGTTGGTAATGGCAGGATAGCACCAGCATTGTTAGTTGGACGCAGGTTGCGGGTGCAGAGCCAAGCGTAAGTGCTTGAAAGGGTTGGAGGCGCGGGTGGGATTCGAACCCACGAATGGAGGTTTTGCAGACCGCTTCCAAAACGTAGTAGTTGATTTTCCTAGGAGATTCCGTCGGTTTGGTTCGCTCAAATAGGCGGAGAGCCCTACAGGTGTCGCGAAGTAGCATCAATCAATTAGGGAGCCAAACCTCTAAGACTCTAATTTAGCGGCGAGCGATCCCGGCATCAGGGCCCCTTCAAAATCTCAGCGATGCGGATTAGGGTCTCGCGAATTTGCTGCGCCAGTTGCCCCGCAGACGACGGGCCAGGCGGGTCGCCGTGAGCTCTTACCCCCGCTTGATGGACGGCTCCCCTTCACCCTCCGCAGATGACCCATGGCTGTCAGCGTGTCCAGAAAAACGAAAGCACCTGCACATAGAACTATCTGACAAAACGTAACCTGCAATTTACAAAAAACCAGCCAGCCCAAGAAAAGCGCGGCGGCAAGAGAAAAGGAGAGGAGAGCCATTGTTTCGCGGCGGTCCTTCTCGTAGAAAAACTCCGGGTAGCGCCCGCGCCAGTAAAGATCGTCTGGATCAACCTCCGTAGGATGGTCTTTGAGTTTCTGGCGTGCCGAGGGCTTATCTCTGGAATCTCAAGGGCGCCCGGAACGGCCCCATGGAAGTAAGCCTGGTAGGACATTCGCTTGGCTGTCGGGTCGTTCTTGAATTGCTTGCGCTGTGGACGGGAGGGATGCCGCCAAACATCCGGCTCGGCACGGTGGCACTGATGGCGGCGGTCGTGGTCCGGCACGTCGACCAAGGGGGACAGTTGCGGGCCGCTGCAACGCTCTCCGACGACACCTTGGTTCTCCATTCGGAAGGAGACGCGGTGCTTCATCGGGCCTTCCCTTTGGGGGAAACCGCTGCCGGCGAGAGCTTCTTTCCCATCGCGGTGGGCCGTTTCGGGGGACCTCTGCAGACGTGGAAGCAGCATTTCCCGATGGCCACAGCCGCGGCCAAAGCCTACGGCCACGGATCTTACTGGCCTGGAGACGAGTCATCGCACGCGGTGATCGCAGTGCTTGGTGGTGTACCACCTGGAACTATTGCGCAGAACCGTGCGTTGGAGAACTTTCCTTCCACCGAAAGCTCCATTGCCTCGCGCCCGACTCCTGTTCGGGTTCTGGCTGCCCAGCCCTCGTTCGCCTGATTGCAAACGGCGAGCATGCATCAGCCGTCGAAGTGAAATCGGCAACCTGTGAACAGGCGCAGTACTTGAACGAACACCTTGTCTCGCCGCTTTGCGCTGAAAGGACACGGACATTGGCGGTCTAACCGCCTATCTGGGAAGAGGTACCTCCGCCGGTTGGAACGATGGCGAAACCTCTGAGGGTGCGGCCTTCAACTGCTCAAGCTGCACCTGCACTTTGGCCCAGGCCTTGGCGTTGCGCTTTGTAGCATAGGGCGCGTCACGGTCGGAAAAGAAGTGGATCAATTCCTCCCGCACCTCGGGTGAGGCTCCGACAAACTTTTGTTCGGCCAACTTGCCGAGGAGCTTAGCGTGGGCATCGTCATTCATGCGATATTTGCCGGGCCCGGTCATCACGCCGGTATCAAAATTATTGTTGATCAATTCAAGGTGACCACCTGCCTCGTCCGACAATAGGGTCCGGTAACGATCCAGTGTGACATTGAAGCTTTCCTCAAGCAGTTTTTCCGTCTGCGGGGTGGGTGTGCGGAATTGCATCACTCGGAGAGGTCCAATTTTGGGTACCAGTTTGTATAGGAACGCCAGAAACTCATCCCAAAATGTCGGTCTTTGATAATTTTTCCCCCACTGTTTTTCATAGCTCGCGCGAGAGAGGTTGTAAAGGAATTTCTTTTTGGTGGTTCCGGGCGCATCTTTCTGGATTTCGTCTTTCTTCAATGTCCAGGCAATGCGCGTGGCTTTTGGAATCTGCTTGCTCACGGCGTGGCGGTAGGAATTCAACACCTTATCTTCATCGGAAAGGACCGCCTTCAATGGCAGGGCGTAGGTTTCCTGGAACGCCCGTTCCAGTAGAGGGGTCGCCACCTCAAAGCCGATAAAATCGTGATAGCTCTCCGGGGCGTAGCGCTGTCGGGCTATTTCCAAGACGTCGAACCCAAATTCCGTTTTGACGTGCGCGAGGGGATTATTCTCGTACGTTATGGTGTCGCCGTATTTTTTCTTAAGCTCGGGATAGAGGAGGGCCACGGCAGGGTTTGTTGCAATGGGATGACCCGCGATATTTGAGGCATAGTGGGCGAGTGCGCCCAGCGCAAAGGCATAATCATTCAACACCTTCGATTCCTGCGCGCCGCGGAGGAGCGCAAGAACAAAATCACCGCTTCTCACATAGTGCGTCAGGTCGCTAAAAAGGATGCTACCATGCGGGTAATAGCCTAAGTCCTGAATAATGGCGCCCCCGTAGGCGTACCCGTGTGCCTGGCGCAGTTCGTCCGGCGTAGCCTTTGGGTAGTGCTTGAGCAGGACGGGTTTGATGTTGGTATCCCAGGCAGAGTCTATGATGGCTTCATGAGAGAGCACGGAGTAGGCAGCGCAGCGGGCCGGCCACGACAAAACAATGGCGAGAGCGCAAACCGCTGCAAGACCAGTTCTCCAGAAAGTATGTATCTTGGTTGGCAAAATTCCGATTCCTCTCTGTCTTATAACTACAGAGGCAAAACGCATCTCCTCTCCCTCGATTTCAGATCGATCCTGACAAGGTCAACGCAAGAATCCGAGCAGATACAGGACCACCGCGATGAGGAGGACCGTCCCGACTATCCCCAGGCCCCCGCGTGACCCCCATCGGGAATATCCGTAATAGCCTCCGCCTCCGCCAAATAGCAGCAACAGAACTATTATTAGCAGTAGCATCGAAAGTCTCCTCTCAGTTTGTGACTACCCGCCCCTCGCCGGCCTGGACGCAAGCTTTGCCAGCGCAACCTTGAATGCATTCCGGTGGCCCATCTCGTCATGGCGAATTTCTTCAAAACGAGCGGCCGCCGCCGTATCTCCGGCAGCCGTCGCTTTCTCGGCGAACTCCAGGTACATGGCATCGATCTCGTAGGATTCCCCTTTGATTGCGTCTTTCAAGTTGTCGGCGTCGCTGCCAACCAATCCGGCGAGTTCCGCTTCTTCCGCGAAGTGCTCAAAGCGCTCCGTATTGGCAGTCTTTTCGAACAAGTCCGCGAGTTCTTTGTTCCCGCTCTGACGGGCGTGTTCCGCATAGAGTAGATACTCTACATATGCCAATGCTTCGCCGTGCATCGCTGTAGAAAGATCGTCCAGTGTCTTCTGGTCAAGAGTTCCATGGGGCTCCGTGGTCTTCTCAGCCGTCGTTGTCGCTTTCCGCTTGCTGACTTCGGTGTTCATATGCATCTCCTGAAACGAAAGTTTTGTTGAGCGGGAGCGCCCCGTGCCTATGACGCTAATCACGACCCAGTGTAATTTGTCGCCCCCGCTGAGCCGTTTTGATCGCGTCGCACTCGATGAACCGTTAGTTCACGTAAACGGTGATTGCAATGCGATCCCGGGGATACCTGCGGTTGTACAGGTAGTAGCCGTCCTCGGTGTAGACGACATACACATCATCGTTGTCGTACCAATCGTCTGACCAGTATTCTGGCCAGGGGTCCATGAAACCGAACCAAAAGCCGCCGTACTGGAAGCGTGGATGCCCGCCGTACAACTCCATCGGGTACCTGTGGATACGGAACCAGTGATCCGGACCAAAGCGCACACGATAACGGTCATCTGGAATGCGGTAGCCGTTGTAGCCGCCGCGTTGCTGCCAGTCACGGTGCTCGGACTGCCAGTTATGTGCCCGATGCTGCTGCCACACCTCCCGCTGTTGACCTTGCTGCACGCGTTGCCTTTGCTGTAAAGGTTGATTGACCTGCTGCTGACGCTGTTGCTGCTGCCTGCTCTGGTCCTGCTGCTGTTTCTCAGCGCGCTGTTGTTCCTGCTTGTTCTGGTCCTGCTGTCGAGCGCGCTGTTGCTGTTGCTGCTCTTGCTGGCCCTTGGCCTGTTGCTTGCTCTGATCTTGTTGCTGCTTAGCGCGCTGCTGTTGTTGCCTGTTCTGGTCCTGCTGCTGGGCGCCCTGTTGCTGCTGCTTGTTTTTTTTCTGGTCTTGCTGTTGTTTATTCTTATCTTGCTGCTGCTTTTCAGGTTTAGCTTGCTGATCCTGTGCCGGGACCTTGGCGTCTTGTTCGTGTTGTGTCTGCTGTGCATACGTGGGAGCAATGGTTCCGAGAAGCAAGAACAAAATCCCTGTGCTGACAAATCTGATTCGTTTCATCAATGCACCTCCATCACATCTTGCATCGTCCTCAGTGCTTCGCTTCATGGGTGGTCTCCTTTAACTGGATTGACTTGGGAGCTCCGACGAAGATCCTTTAACCCCAGCCCCCTTAGAGCCCCGATCCTCAGTGCGGCGCTCTCGATCAGTTCTATTGGAAGGTATTCCGTCTGCCAGCCTCGCGATACGTTGAGGACTCCAAAGGCGATCCACGCTCTACAGACTTTGGACTAAGTTCTCGGACTCACTCCTTGGTCGGCGCGACTTCAAAGGCTCGAACGATGAAACGGCTGGGCGCTGGCCCGACATAGTCGAACGGGAAGCACGTGATCAGGGTCAATTCCCGCCGATTTGAAGACTTCAAGACCTCCATGTCCGCCGGCGAGACGACACTCGTCGATTCCACCCGGTACTGATATGTTTCTCCTCTGATGGTACGCAGAGTAATGACGTCTCCTGCATGAATGTGGCGAAGGGGACGAAAGAAAGTGTCGCGATGCCCTGCGAGTGCGACATTGCCCCATTCTCCCGGCATTGGTGTTTCGGGAAGATGGCCAATCCCTCGACGTAAGAGCTCAGGAGAATCGCCATTAACGATGACGGCTTTGAATGCCAGGTTCGGTATCTCAATCTTGCCGACGACCTCGCCGAGCGTCAGAAGGTGTGGTTCGGTCAGAGGAGCGAGATGATTGAATTTGCGCAGTTCAACCCTCTGATAGATTTGGGCGTCGCCAAGTGTGTAGCCGGCATAGCCCGCGGCGAGGATACCCGCGAGAAGAAAAAAGTACGAAGCACAGCGAAGAATAGATAGGGCGAATCCGCCGGTGCGCGTTGACGTGCGACTTGCGCCATTCATCGTCCACCTACGCCAGGTTGCGATGGTGACGCGTTGCCGGCGCGTGCTACATATCCCGCTCGGGTTCGCACATGAAGCCGGCCCAGGCCCGGGGCAGCAACTCTTACCGCAACCTTCCTGAATGAATCCCCGCTTGACTCTTTCTCTGGTATGTACCCCAGTGTGTATTGTTCCCGGAGGTCTCGAGCGATCGCTCCAGCGATGGCAGAAATGCTCTGGCCGGCACGCGGAAAGAACGCAATCCCGCCAGTCTCTTTGCAGAGTCTTTCCAGCGCTCTCGGGTTTTCTTCTTCAGAGCTCCCCACCAAACCGATCGAATAAATTACCGCGTGAGCTTGCCTTGCAAGGGTTAAGACTTCGGAGTATTTATGGCGGCTGGCATTGTCGCCGCCGTCACTTACGATGATGAGCGCTTTCTTCTCCCGCTTACCCAGTTCTAAGTGTTTCAGACCTTCAGCGACGGCGTCATAGAGTGCGGTTTGCCCCCTGGCCGATACCGCCGATACCGCTCTCTCAAGAATCTGTGGATCACTCGTGAAGGCCTTTCCACCTAACAATTCGACTGAGACATTGTCGCTAAAATCCACGACGAACATTTCATCTTCGGGATTACTCGAGAGCGCGAAAGCGGTTACGGCGGTGGTCACTTCGCCAAGTTTAGAAACCATGCTGCGGCTGTGATCCACAAGGATACCCGCTGTCACCGGAGCATCTTCCTCCGTAAAGAGTGTAACTTTCTGGAGTTTCCCCTCTTCATAGATACGAAACTGCTCTCTCTGTAACCCTGAGACAAATGCACCATTCGAATCTGTCACGTTTACGGGAAGAACGACCAGATCTGTGGTGACGGAGATCTTCGCCTGCTCCGATACCGTCGGCACAGGTGGAGCGGACTTGGTTCGCAATTCAGCGTGGAACAATAAGACCAACAAAATTGTTGGGAGAATGCGAGATCCGAAGCACACTCCCGGGATGCGTGACGCATGGATGCCATTCATGGCGAGACCTTCCCGCGCCGCGGGGTGGCGGCTTCCATCCGGTCCGCGGCGCGAAGGGTTCGGTTCAACCTACACGAATTGCTTTGCCAACAGCTTCAGACCGAACGCTAGGCCAATGAATGCAACGCTCAGAAGTCCGAGCAGTGGAATCGAACTGGCAGTCTTAGGCAACTCTTTAGCCACCGTCACCGATGCAGGGGTCAAATTCTTCGGATGGTGGAAAGGAAGGACTTGGATTGCCTCAGTTACAGGTTCTTCCTTCTTTTCCGGCGTGATCGCAACGAGCGGAACGGTCTGCAAAGTACTTTCGGTGGGCTCAACGGTTTCCGCGGGGACGATCTCATTTGACGCCTGGGCTAGTTGGATGGCCCTGGTCTTGGGATAAACGAACTCTTGCCCGAAATTGTCGCCTGGATAAAACCAGGCCCTTAGGGCTTCCGGTGAATCGCCAGGCCTCTCATGGAACTTAATCACGGTCTCTTCCGTTGGTTCCAGCCGATAATTGGGGATCGCAAGGATTGTCGTGATCAGTTGTGTTCCGTCCTCGTTCCAGATCTGGACGATATGCCGATAGGAATTGGAGTCTAGGAGCCTGAACGTGTAGGTTCCGGCTGGAAGCACTTTCCCCGGGATTTCGATGGGCTGACTGAAGGTAAGAATGGTTTTCTTGTTCCATTGATCTGCTCGGGCTGGATTTAGGAACATGCCGACCAGCAGCGAGAGTGTAAGTCCCACCAATACCGTCTTTAAGAAACGCATAGGTATTTCCTCCTAACCAAACGGGCCGGACCCTGGCGTTATCGACACGCCTCGGTTTCGTACGGGCCGACAATTCTCTGTCGCTGATGCCTCGTCACGGTTTCCGGTCTTTGCTGGTATTTTACTTATCCCCATCGAGCGTATGAATCTGTGACCTCAGTCACGCTTTGATGTGACGACGCTTACACCAAATCCAAGAGTCCCTAGCAAAGTTTTGCCAAGGACGTCCGCCACAGAGATTTTTACGCGTCCGCGCCAGCCGTTCCTCGTCTGCCGCCGCAGCCGCCGAACCGCATCTCTCCCATGACTGGAAATACATTGATGAGCGACGCTCTCATAGGATAATGCGGCAGTTGCTGGAGGGACTGAGGATGGGAAGACGAACCACGTCTCTCGAGGGCTTCTGGGATCGGCCGCTGCAGGAACTGTTCCAACTACTACAGGCAACCCCGGCAGGGCTGACGACCGAAGAGGCAGGCCGGCGATTGCGTCTCTATGGCCCAAACAGCCTGGTCCGGGAGTCTCGCTTCACGGCGCTGCTCAGTTTTTTCGGTTTCTTCGCCAATCCCCTCGTCATCATCCTTGTCATTGCCAGCGGCGTATCTCTTGCACTCGGAGAGCACGTCGGCGGGCTCATCATCATCGCCATCGTACTGTTCAGCGTGCTCTTGAATTTCTTGATGGAATTCCAGGCGCGACACGCGGTGGAGGAGATTCGGAAGCAGATTGCCATAACAGCTGCGGTGATGCGGGATGGACGAGAACAGGAGCTGCCGATAGCCGAGCTCGTTCCGGGAGATATCGTCCGGCTCAAGGCAGGAGACCTTGTGCCGGCGGACGCCCGCCTCCTGGACGTAAAGGACCTGCACGTGCGCGAATCAGTGCTCACCGGGGAGTCTTTGCCGGTCGAGAAGACAGTGATTGACCTTTCCGAGGAGAAGCACGGTGTCGCGGACGCGAGCAACAGCGTTTTCCTGGGCACCGCTGTGCAGACTGGGATCGCTACCGCGGTTATCGTCTGCACGGGGAAAGATACCGCCTGCGGTGAGATTGCGCAGCGTCTGGCGATGCGGCCACCGGAGACGGAGTTCGGCCGAGGCGTGCGCCACTTCGGAATGATGCTCACATGGGTGACCATGTTGCTCGTCCTTTTCGTCCTGCTGGTGAACATCTTTTTCCATCGTCCGGTTCTGGAGTCCTTCCTTTTCTCGGTCGCGCTTGCCGTCGGGATGACACCTGAAATGATGCCCATGATCATCACAGTGACACTGGCCCAAGGCGCGAAGCGGATGACCAGGAAGAAGGTTCTGGTAAAACAACTTGCGGCCATCGAGGATTTCGGCAGCGTGGATATTCTCTGTACCGACAAGACGGGCACACTCACTGAAGGGGAGATAGTGCTTGATCGGCACTTGGATTTCCAAGGTAAGGATGACGAGAACGTCCTGCAGCTCATTTATCTGAACAGCCACTTTGAGGCGGGCCTCAAAAGCCCCCTTGACGATGCAATCTTGAAGCACCAGCACCCTTCCATTGTGGGGTATGACAAGGTGGACGAGATCCCTTTCGACTTCAACCGCAAGCGCCTTTCCGTGGTGGTGCGACACGCTGACGATTACCTTCTCATTACCAAGGGCGAGGCGGAGAGTGTCTTTGCCATCTGCGAGACGGTGACCGTCGATGGCGTTCCTCAGCCGTTCGACGATAGTCGGCGGGCAAAGGCCGAAATCACCCTGAAGAAGCTGGGTGCGGACGGGTACCGCGCTCTTGGGGTGGCGGCGCGGAAGGTGGAAAAAAAGGACGTGTACAGCGTGGCGGCCGAACATGCGATGACGCTCGCCGGGTTCGCGGCATTCCTTGACCCGCCAAAAGAGGGGGTTCTTTCCGTCCTGGAGGCACTGAAACAGGATGGCATTTCTGTGGTCGTCATGACGGGCGACAACCAGTACGTGACGCAGAAAATAGCCCGCGACGTAGGCCTGGCCGCAGACCGCATTGTCATCGGGAACCAGGTCGATATCATGGACGATGCGGCTCTGGCTTACCAAGCGGAGAACGGCGCCATCTTCGCCCGCGTATCCCCCGAACAGAAGAATCGGGTGATCCTCGCTCTTAAGGCCCGCGGGCACGTCGTTGGCTACATGGGCGATGGAATCAACGATGCTCCGTCCCTGCACACTGCCGATGTTGGGATTTCAGTCATGAATGGAGTGAACGTCGCTAAGGACGCTGCCAAGATCATCCTGCTGGAAAAGGATCTTGCAGTTGTGCACGATGGGGTACTCGAGGGGCGGCGTTCCTTTGCCAACATCATGAAGTACATCATCATGGGCACGAGTTCGAATTTCGGCAATATGTTCAGCATGGCCGCAGCATCACTCTTCCTGCCATTCCTGCCGATGCTCCCGAGCCAAATACTGCTGAACAACTTTCTCTATGATATCTCGCAGGTCAGCATCCCCAGCGACAACGTGGATCCCGCCATGGTGCAACGGCCCAAGCGTTGGCAGATTGGATTCATCCGGCAGTTCATGATGATCATCGGTCCGATCAGCTCAATTTATGATTTCCTCACTTTCGGGGTACTGCTCTGGGTCTTCCATGCTTCCACAAACGAGTCGCTTTTCCACACCGGATGGTTCGTGGAGTCCCTGGCGACACAGACGCTCGTAGTATTTGTGATCCGGACGGCAGCCAACCCTCTCAAGAGCCGACCCAGTCGGTCGTTGTTGTTAAGTGTGTTGGCCGTCGTTGCTGTCGCGACCGCGCTGCCATACACGCCGCTGGGGAAGTTGCTGCGGTTCACTCCACTGCCAGCGTCGTTGTTGGCCGCGATTGCGTTTCTTGCGCTGACCTATCTCTTTCTCGTGCAGGCTGTTAAGTCCTGGTTTTATCGTCGACACGCGCTGCTTTGATGGCACCGGTTGCCCACCACTGCGGGTGATGGCCGCCGGCGACAGAGATCTGGGAAGCAAATTGTGTTCTCATCGGGTGCCGACCTTCGGACCGGCTCCGAACCAAAGGTATGCGATCATCCACAAGTCCCGGGCCCCGTATGTAGGCGCCAGGTGACTCTAGAATGGGGAAGTACGTGGGACAACGAACGGTTTTCGGGCATAGGTGCCGAATCTGTCCTCAAGCGACACCTAGCGGAGCGCCAGAGTCGAGCTTAGAAAGGGCCCTCTACTCAGAGCGCAAAGCTTCAATGGGGTCGAGATATGCAGCTTTCCGTGCAGGGTAGTATCCAAAACTGATCCCCACCAAAGCGGAAAACAAGACCGCCAGCACAACCGCGCCCAGGCTCACGACCGTGTTCCAACTCGCCAAGCGCGAGATGATGGCGGACGCAGCGACCCCGAGTATGATTCCAGCGAACCCACCGGCAATCGAGAGTGCTATAGCCTCGACCAGAAATTGCGTGAGAATATCGCGCGTCTTTGCTCCGACTGCTTGTCGGAGCCCGATCTCCCGGGTCCGCTCCCGGACCGAAACCAGCATGATGTTCATGATCCCGATGCCGCCGACAACCAGAGAAACCGAAGCCACAGCCGCCAGCATGATGGACATGATGCGCGAGGATGCTTCTTGAGCGGCGAAAATCTCTTCCATATTGCGGATCGAGAAGTCGTCGTCCTCGGATGGCGCCAGATGATGCCGCTGCCGGAGAAGTGCTTTAGCCTCATCCTGCGCTGTCTGGATTTGATTGCCGCTTTTCGCCTCCATCAGGATCGAATCGACGGCATCCGCATTGGCGGACTTGATCCCGAGCACCTTTCGTTTCGCAGTCGAAATAGGAAGCAGGATGACATCATCCTGGTCTTGTCCTGTCGGCGATTGCCCCTTCCGATCGAGGACGCCGACCACGGTGAATGGTACTTTCTTGATGCGAATTGACTGCCCGACGGGATCGATGTCGCCGAACAAATTGGTCACCACGGTCTTGCCCAGCAATGCGACCTTGTTGGCTGAATCCACATCTTGTTGGGAGAATGCGGCGCCCTCCGCCACGGAGAGTTCGCGCACCTGAAGAAAACCAGGAGTCGTGCCGTAGATGATCGTGGCCCAGTTGTTGCTTTCGTAAACGACTTGGGCCCCGCCTCGCACCACCGGCACGGCAAGCGCGATGTCGGGACACTGCCAGGGAAGTTCATGGGCATCGGACTCGGAAAGCGTTACCGCATTGCCGGTTCCCATGCGCAACCCGGAACTGGTCAGACTCCCTGGTAGGACGATGATGGTGTTGCTCCCGATGCTAGCGATCTGCTGCTGAATGCGCTGTTTTGCGCCTGAACCGATAGCCGCCGTGGCAATCACTGCAGCAACCCCTATAACGATTCCCAGCATGGTGAGCGCGGACCGGAGCTTATTCACCTGCAACGCCCGGAATGCGATACGCATCGACGAAATCAGGTGTTTCATGGCGACACCTCAGCGGGTGCATAAGAGCTCGTGTCCGTGGAAGAGGCATGAGAAATCGACCCTCTGCTGTCCTCGACGATCCGTCCATCCCGGAAGGTAATGATTCTGTTCGCGAACCTGGCGACCTCATCGGAATGCGTTACCACGAGGATGGTGATGCCATGCGTGCGATTCAGTTGCTGAAAAATTCCCATGATTTCAGCGCTGGTATGCGAATCGAGTTGCCCAGTGGGTTCGTCGGCAAGCAGAATTTCCGGTTCGTTGATGAGCGCACGTGCAATCGCTATCCGTTGCTGCTGGCCCCCAGAGAGCTGAGTAGGCAAACTGTGCTCTCTTCCCGCTAGACCAACCAAGGCCAGCACGCGCCTGGCCCGTTCGTTGGCATCCCCTATATCGCCACTTTTGTACAACAAGGGCAGCTGCACGTTCTCCATAGCACTCATACGCGGCAGGAGATTGAAATTTTGGAACACGAATCCAATCTTCTGGTTCCGTATTTCGGCGAGCTGGTCGCGATCGAGTCCTTCCACCGGGACTCCGTCGAGCCAATACCGGCCTGACGTTGGCCGATCCAAACAACCTAGCAAATTCATCAATGTCGATTTGCCTGAACCCGACGCTCCCATGATGGCTACAAACGAACCGCGGTCAATCGTAAGCGTGACACCTTGCAAGGCATTCACGGTCACTTCTCCAAGCGTGTAGGTCTTCGTCAGGCCATTCGTTTCAATGAGCTCGGGCATGGGTGCTCCTCACATCCTGGGAGCCGTGGGCACCGAAGTGGTCGATGAACCACTCGAGGCGTTCCCGCTCATCGTTGCCCTCACCACAAGTTGTGCTCCAGGTTGGAGTTGGTTCGAACGAACAGCCGTATACTTGCCGTCCGAGAGCCCAAACTTGACAGACACAGTCGTGAGCTTTCCCCCTGCAAGCAAGTAAACCTGCTGTTTGTCCGCTTGTATCGCTGGCAGGCCGGTCTGCTTCAGCACGGCCGCGGAGGGCCGGAAGCGCAGGACTGCGTTCGGCACCTTCAGCGTGTCATCCAGCTTTGCGGCCAGGATCGTAACGTTGGCGGTCATGCCGGGAAACAATTTGAGGTCAGAGTTATCCACCGTAATCACCACATCGTAGGTGACCACGTTCTGCGTGATGATGGGAGCCTTCCGTATGTCGGCGACCACACCCTGAAAAGTAGTGTCGGGATAGGAATCTACGATGAAGGTAGCCCTCTGACCCTTGGCAACAGTACCTACGTCCGACTCGTCCACATTCGTATCCACCTGCATTTTGGTTAGATCTTGTGCGATCTCGAAAATCGTAGGCGGGTTGAGTGTTGCGGCCACGGTTTGCCCCACATCCATGCGGCGTGCCACGACCGTGCCGTCAACCGGAGCCATGATTCGTGTGTGGTCAAGATTAATCTGTGCCTGCTGGAGCGCCGCTTGTGTCTGGTGCTCCTGTGCCTGCGCGGTCGCCAACTGGCTTTGCGCTACTTGAACGGAGGCTTGTGCCGATTGTATGTTTTGTTTGGCAGCGTCAATCTGAGCATAGTCGGCCGTCACTTGCGCCTGGGAAGCGTCGTAGTTTGCCTTGGCCGTATCGTAGTCCTGCTGCGCTATGACTTGCTCGCGGAGCAGCATCTCCGCTCTTTCCCACTGAGCTTTGGCATTCGTTTCATTCGCAAGGTCTTTCGCGGCAATGGCCTCGGCAGTTTTTTCGCTTGCGATCGCTGCACTTGAGTCTGACTTAGCTTTTTCGATCTGTGCCTGCGCTGTGATCGTAGCCGCGTGTGCCGACCGAAACACGGCGCTGGCCTGATCGACCTGTGCTTGAAAGATCTGAGGGTCGATCAACGCGACCAGTTGGCTTTTCTTGACCTTGCTGTTCCAGTCCGCATAAAGAGTCTTGATGTTACCGGAAACCTGGCTGCTCACCAGCACATCCACAACGGCGTTGAGGTTACCAGTCGCGGTGATTCTTGCCTGTATGGAGCCTCGTTCCACCGGAACTGTTTCGTAGGCAATCGCGTTCTGCAGACGCGCCCGCCAAAGCGCGCCGCCTATGGCCAATGCCAGAGCGAGTCCTGCCGCCACTCCCCACTTAAGCCACTTCGATCGCGAACGTTTCGTAGGGTATGGCGCGGTGAAGATACCTGGCCGCACCGGGACGGGTCCGATCTGAGTCGGTGCCGTGGCCATATATCACCTTTCCTGGACAGCGTTATCCTGCGCCCCCCGGCGGTTTGCGGCTGTGACACAGGTCACTTGGACGAGTGACTCCACGCACTAAGGGCCAAGGACGCCGCGAGTAATCTGGGGGCGATTCTAAATGAACAGTCAGTCGGTTGTTAAAGAGGCGGTTCGGTGCATGTAAGAAGTTAACGCCTTGCCGAGGCCCGTTCTGCCATGCGTACTCATCACAACCGGATCGACATTGTTCTTTTCGATGAAAGAGGAAAGGGCGCTCCACGTCTCGCCGCGACCGATCGCGACTTCTTGCGGCACTCCTGCCAGATGTTTCGCCAACTGCCTGCCTAGCTCCCGTGGCACACCTTCTGTTTCGGACACAACCGAAGAGGTTGTAATGAATTCCCCGTCTTTATAGCTCGGGATGCGGTTCAACCGTGTACGGCAGAACACCCGTTGCCTTCGCCTGCGTCTTCCGTTTAACACCGTGCCTTCTCTGTTTTTCGTGAGCCCTCTTGCCTGTTTTTTTCTTTCCCACGGCTGTTTTCGGCGGGTCTTCCAATTCTGCTATTCGGCCGAGCATTTCTCGCTCGTAGGCAATGTGGGCCCGGAGGCGCTTGACGACATCCATTCCTGGAATAATCATCGCCATTGTTCGGTCCGCCGTAGCAAACTTCAGCTCTTCTCGAAAGTCCGTGACGGCCCGAATGATCTGTTCGTGCTCGGCATCGATTCGCGCGCGTTCGTCCGGCTGCAGGGAATGATGATACGTCGATTCGACAATGCGGTCCTCCGCATGGCAATGCTCCACAATGCCGGCGAGACCGTGTTCGAGCGATCGCAGCCCGGTGAGACTCTTCAAGTGTTCCGCGAAGTCGTTCTTTGAAGCTGACTCCAGCATCTTCTCGATTCTGTCCGCGAGATGCAGGAGTTCTTCGTGTTCCTTTCGGAGATATTCAATGCGGTGACGGAGCGTCATAGCGGCCCCCTTTCTGCACGATCCGGCTGCGAGTGCGATTGCGGCAGCCGAAGAGGTTTGGCCTCTCCGGCTACCAGCAGTGGGGAGCTCAAGCAGCCTTTGGATGAATGCGCAGAGTATGCGCTTCCGCCACTTTCGGCAGGGTGAGCTCCAAAACTCCATTCTTCAGTGTCGCCGTCACTTTGTCCGTTTCGATTTCGGCGGGCAGGTCCACCATCCGGAGGATCTGGTCCGAGCAGCTCTCTGCGCAAACCGTCTTGCCTTTCTTCGGACGTTCCATCCTCGGGTGCTCCACTTCTAGTCAATGTGCACGGAAAATGCCGTGACCTGTGTCACCGCTCGAAGTGATGACCGTTGCAGGAGCCTCCCGCGTCCATTCGAAAAGTGAGATCAAGTCTGTCTTTGGCGGCGCTGACATAAGGAGGAGTTCCGACTCATCGCATCAGCGGGAAAAGAATCCCCGTGGGCGACGTCAAGCTGTTACGACGGCTGGGATTCGAACAATTTCGACGGAACAATGAGCGTGGCGGACAACGGCTTCCGATGCACTACCGATCAAGAATCGATCAATACCCTTACGTCCGTGCGCGCCCATGAAGATCACATCAGCGGTCCACTGCGTGGCCTTGTCGAGAATGGCCGTTTTCGGGTCACCTTCCTCGATAGCCGCATGTACTACCTGGAAACCTGCCGACCGCAGCTGTTGCGCCGTCCGTTCCGCCAATCCTTTCCCTTCTTTCAGCTTTTCCTGTTGCGCTGCCTCAAGGGTTTCCACGTGTCCCATATAGCCGTACGGGATGATGATGAGCGGAACGACTACGTGGAAGACGCACACTTCTGCGCCCTCTGGCCGCATCTGCCACACAACAGCCTGTGCGGCGGCTTCCGAGTACTTAGAGTCGTCAACCGCCAACAATATCTTCATGGGCTCGATCCTCTCCGATCCAAGCAAATTGCATAAGTCCAGGGAGTCTAGGGATCACTTCCCTTTCGCTTCTTTCAAGGCTTTCTTAGTTTCCTTTTTCGTCTTCTTGATCTTCTTCTTTGCCATTTCCATTCTCCTTTGCAGAGGATTCACCTAACAAAACCTATTCCCGCTGTTCTTCACCCGTAGAAGGTGACCTTGTCGTCCACGACGTTGGCGATGTAGCGGCCTTCGGAAAGAAACTGCATAATCCGGTGACCCTGCCTGGCCAACTGCACCCAGCGGAAGGAAGTCTCCGGATTCTGTTCGAGGCCCAGCACGGCCTCTCCGTCGAGATCGAAATTCCACTTGACGCAGGCGCTTCTTCGGGGGGTGCGTCGAAGCGGGAATAGCCGTCCGTTGAGCTTTATTTTCTCAACTCCGCCGACAAGAGCCTGTCGCCACATGGAAATTAAGGTTTCCTCCAAGCTCACCTCCACGCTCCCTGAGCCTGAGCTTTCCCAGCGGGAGTGAAATGCCGGGTGAACCACTCCGCGGCAACCCTTGCCGCTTCTTCGAGCGTCCCTGGTTCTTCGAACAGATGAGTGGCACCCGGAATGATGACCAGTCTCTTGTCCGGACATTTGAGTCGTGCCAAGGCTTCACGATTCATCGTGATGACCGATTCGTCCTCCCCTCCTACGATCAGCAGCGTTGGCGCGCGAACGAGATCGAGGGCGCTTCCCGCGAGATCGGGTCGGCCACCCCGGGAGACGATCACGGAAACAATGCCGGGAAGCTCGGCGGCCGCCACGAGCGCCGCGCCCGCCCCGGTGCTGGCTCCAAAATAACCTACTCTCAGGTCCTGTGTGCCTGCACTACCCATCACCCACCGAGTCGCACCGACCAGACGTTTTGCAAGGAACGGAATGTCGAAACGAAGCTTGCCACTGTGTTGATCGAACAATTCTTCCTGGCGAGTCAAGAGATCAAACAACAGAGTCCCGATGTGCTGTGACTGGAGTATCTGCGCCACGTAGCGATTTCGCGGACTGTGGCGGCTGCTTCCGCTTCCATGCGCGAAAAGGACCAGACCCCGCGCATTCTTCGGCAGAACCAGCGTGCCTTCGAGCGTTACGCCTTCTAGATCGATCAGTACCTCGCGACTTTCCCCATCGAATTCTAGCTTTCGCCCTGGAATCATGGTCGAGCTCCTTTCTACGGGGCCTGGATCCCGCTCTTGGAACGCCCGGGAGAAGGGGCTGCGCGGCCAGACGGAGCAGTTTCGTTACTTCCTGGTCCGCGAATTCCTGCAACTCCGGAAGCGGCGCAAGGCGTCGGAGAGAAGGCACCTCGTGCGGTTTACCGGTCGCTTGAGGCCATCGGGCACCGCCATGACTATCCTCGTTAATCATGCGGCGTCCTGCATTACGCTCCTCCAGTCGGACGGGACCTTCGCCCGTCCAACTGGAACATATTCCGTCTTCAAGCAGCCTTAGGATGAATGCGGATTGTGTGGGCCTTGGCAACCTTCGGCAGGGTGAACTCCAGCACGCCGTTCTTTAACGCTGCGTTCACCTTATCCGTCTCGATGTCGGCAGGCAGGTCCACGATGCGCAGAATCTGGTCGGAGCACCGCTCCGCGTAGACCCTCTTGCCCTTTCTTTCTTCTTTGTTGGTTTCACGCTTGCCGGTGATCGTCAGCCGGCGTGGTTCAAGGTTGATTTCGAGTTCTTTTTCGCTGAAACCGGGCACTTCGGCCTTCACGGCAAAAGAATCATCGAACTCTTCGATGCTGACGTGAACCGGATGAAGCAGTTCGCTTTCCGCCTGGAACCAGTTCTCAAGGTCGCGGCCGAATGCGCGGCCGTTACCTTCGAAGATTTCGTAGGCCTTGCGTGAAAGAGCGTTGACTGTGTCTTGGATCTGGTCAAATACAGAACCGTATTTGATCGGCTTCGGCTCTTCGGCACGCTTCACTGCTGCAGTTTCCGCCATGGTTTGTTCTCCTTTTCAAAATCATGTCAGCGCCGACAGCGGGGATCATCGGCCCGAACCCAAAAACCAAAAGGTGGCGCTGTAAAAACAGCGTGCCAACACGAACGCACGAAAGCAGTGATGCAGATCACCCGGCTCTGTGAGGACGGTCTCTCAAGGAAAACCAGCCCGGCCTCCTTTCTCATGTGCGTGAGTCAAACCTGCCAGAAGCAATGCCCAAACTCCGAAGGAGGCCCGCAGGTTCGACGATTCCTCAACGAGGCATTCGTAGTCTTGTCTCTGCTCAATCCCCGGAGGCCGTCGCTTGTTTCGCCGCAGGTGGGATTCTCTCCCTGCTGACAATTCGAACCGTGCTCGCCTGTGGCCCTTTTTCTCCCAACTCTTCGACGAAACTCACTTTCGTTCCGACCTTCACACGCGAAAATGCCCGGTTGAGAACACTGTTCTTGTGGAAATAAATCCCACGCCCGTCGTCCGATGTCAGGAACCCGTAGCCTTCGTCCCGGAGCATCTTGCTCACGCGTGCCACTTGGAGCGGTGCATGGCTCTTTATGTCGCCGCGCTGGCGACGAGCGTAATCCTGCAAGCGCCGTCCAACAGCCTTGAACGCGTCGTTAATTGCCACGCGGAGATCCTTGTGCGGAGTTTTCACTTCCAGGTGTTTCTTGAGCTCGGTCTCCCCCAACTGCCGGGCACGATGACTTAGGCTGGGGTCGCGCTTGACGACGATCTCCTCTCCCGGCACCGCCAGATCGATGCGAATGTGATACGCGCTTCCCTTCTTGTGATGACGGTGTGGCATTTCTATCACCACCCGACACCCCATCACGCGGTTGTAGAGGCTATCGAGCCTGTCTGCTTCCGCGCGGATCCATCCCTCGATGGTTTGCGACGGCGTCATATTCCGGAACGTAATTTGCAGCGGAAATTGCATAGCTATCTCCTTCCGTCAAACTCTCCCTGGTGCGTTCGCAGGAGCTTCGTCCCTCTGAGAATCTGTTCTTGACGGTTTCCCAATCTTCCCGCGACCCTGATTCCCTAGACCGTGCAAAACCCATAGCCACAAGAAAGGAAACAAACATGGGCCGAGGCCTCGGCCATCGTGCCGCCGCATTCCGGGCGGGCCTGCGCGCCGACCGCGCCCGCCATATCGACGCTACCAGCACATTTGGGTCAGGCGGCGCCCCTCGCGAGCACAATCTGCGGGACTCGCCGTTGATCAATGGCTCGGTAGGTCCTCACGACTTCTTCGGTAGACAATTCCGGTTGCTTGCCGATTCCCGCCGCTTCCGCTCTTAACAACAGATCGTCCATAGAGATCACGCCGACCAGGGTTCCGTTCTGCACAGTGACCGGCAGACGGCGCACCCCCCCTTCTTGCATCGTCTGCAATGCGATGTGAACATCATCGTCGGCCGAACACGCAAAAAGCCTGTTGGACATCACTTCGCGGACGGCGACATCGCCCGGCAGGCGGTTGCGCGTTCCGAGAGCGATGCAAATATCCCGGTCGGTAACCACGCCGACGATCTTGCCGTTCGTGCCCATCACCGGAAGGAATCCGCAGTTCCCAACCCACATGAGTTCCGTCGCCGACCCGAGATTGGTGTCGACCTGACAGTAATAAGGTGTCCCCATCATTGCGTCTTTCACTTTCATTGACTTTCTCCTTTTCGCGATCTCTTCTCTGGGGCTTTTCGGCCCCGAATCACTTCGACCGAGCAATGACCGTGAAAAGCGACATGCTCGGACACGCTCCCCATCGTCAGGCGGTCGAAACCGCGACGACCATGAGAACCAAGAACAATCATCTGCGCCCCCCACGCCTGTGCTTCTTTCACGATGACCCTCGTTGGACTGTCCTGCGGAAAAGGTGTTCCCGTACTCACCTTTGCATCGAGCCCGGACAACATCCTGGCGCCCGCGTCCACGGATTCTTTCGCTTCCTTCAGCGCCGACGTATTGAGGTTTTCGATCTCCTTCGATTCGAAGTATGGAAACACGTTAATCGGAACAAAGGGCTCCGGAACCGAGAGCACTTTCACTTCGCTGCCTTTGGGCCAAGGGCGACCAGCTACGGACCGGAGCGCTATGACTGAGTATTCCGAGCCGTCGGTCGCGACAAGAATTTTCATGCCCGTTGCTCCTGCTCTCTTCCCGTTCGCCAGTGGCCGGACGATTTCGACGGAACACGGTGCTCGCCGCAAGACCGAGTGCGCCGTGCTGCCAAGAAGCAAACGAGCCACCGAACCAAGGTCGTTTGAGCCCACCATCACTAAATCTGCCTTCCACGAGGTGGCGCTTTCACCGATGGCGCTGCGCGGATGCCCCAAGATTACATCCGTCTCCGTCTTCCATCCGGCGTCGACAAGACCCGTCTTGAGATTCTTGAGCTCGGCATGCGCCGCATCCTTCGCTCTTTGCAACGAGATCGGCGCCTTGGCAAATCGAAACGGGTCCAAAACATGCAACAGGAAAAACGTCGAACCAGTGGGCCAAGGTCGGTTCACTGCTTCCTCGACGAGCTTTGCACAGGACGGTGTCGCATCGAGCGCGATCAGGATTCTCATGGCTTTCACCTTTCGCCGGATCCCTCTCTTGTAGCCCAGTGTGTTCTTAGTACAAGCGAGCCCTGCCGGATGTGATCTCAGACATAACGAGATGTGATGTTGCTCACAGCCATCCAGAGCCGCACATGTTAGAAGTACCGACGGAGCGAAATTCATGAAGATTCTGTTGGCGATCGATGGTTCCAAATACTCGGAAGCCGCTGCCCAGACGGTGGCCTCCGGGTTTCGCGCCCAAGGTGTTGAAGTGCTTGTCTTGCAGGTCGTAGAGCCCCTGGTGTTCTCCACGCCTCCACAAATGGCACACGGCTACGCCCCGGAAATGGCTGCAAGACTCCAGGATAAGTTGAAGCAGGCTAAGGAGTCGGTTGCACGCACGGCGGAAATCCTGCGCAAGGCTGGATTCAAGGTGGATTCGCGTGTGGCAGAGAATGAGATACGGACGGGAATCCTCGATATCGCCGGGGACTGGCATGCGGATCTGATCGTCCTCGGCTCCCATGGAGAGAAAGCCTTGCGGAAATTTCTGCTGGGAAGTGTCGCTGAGTTCGTCGCCCGCCACGCGCACTGCTCTGTTCTGCTTGTGCGAACACTTTCAGACCATTGAGGTGTTCTCGCAGCCTCTGAGGAATGAGGAGTGATCGAGCAGAGTTCTTGGAAAGCCGACGCCGATGATTCTTAAACTCACCAAAGGTCGACACTCATGGCAAAGCGTTACGGCATGAGGGAATTCTCCGTTCTGCATGTCGAGAACCTGCGGCCCGACTATGCCAGGACTTTGGAGCACTGGCTGAAGCGATTTGAAGAATCGGCCAACGAGGTATCCGCAATGTTCGGGCCTGAATTCGCGAGGACTTGGCAACTCTACCTCGCCAGGGCCATCGCCGGATTTCGAGTGGGCACGTTGCAACTATTTCAGATTGTCTTCGCCCGAGCCGCTTGTGAGTGCATCCCCTCGACGCGTTCCCACCTCTACCGGGAAGAACATGCTGAAGGACAGGAAGCAAGCACTAGCGTTGACTCATATTTGCTGCATGTTGGGCCGGCAAAGGACTAGCCATGGCGCGTGCTTCTGGTTTGCGGATCGGCCGGGTCTTTGGCATCCCCATCTACATCCATCCGAGTTGGTTCGTTATCTTTTCCCTGATCACGTTCTCGCTGGCCACGCAATTTACCCAGCAGCACCCCCGCTGGTCTCACGCGCAGCATTGGAGCCTTGGCATTCTCACCAGCCTTCTGTTTTTCGGCTCGGTGGTGTTTCACGAATTGGCGCATAGTGCCGTTGCTCTCCGTTACCGCATCCCCGTGGTCTCCATCACTCTCTTCGTGTTCGGCGGCGTCGCGCGCATCGGACGCGAGCCTGATAGCGCCCAGCAGGAGTTTAGCGTTGCCATCGTCGGTCCGCTCTCTAGCTATTTCCTCTCCGGGTGCTTCTGGCTGCTCCTGCGCCTTTTCCCTCAGAACGAAATGGTCGCCGCACTCGCATTTTGGCTCGCGTGGGTTAATTTTGGTCTCGCGACCTTCAATCTTGTGCCGGGTTTCCCGCTTGACGGCGGCCGAATATTTCGCGCCATCGTGTGGAGCGTCACGCACAGTTATGAGCGAGCAACGCGCCTTGCCGCCCGCAGCGGTCGGCTCATCGCCTACGCAATGATCGTCTTCGGATCGTGGCATGCCCTAAGTGGCGATTTCATCGGTGGGTTGTGGATCGCCTTCATCGGCTGGTTTCTTCTCACCGCTGCCCAGGAAAGCGTGGCCCAGGTGGCCATCCGCACGGCGCTCGCCGGTCTACGCGCTTCCGACGTGATGAGCCAGGAAGTCCCCACCGTTGGCCGGGAGGCTTCGCTCGACGACTATGGCCAGCAGGTGTTGCGGACGGGGCGGCGATGCCACCTCGTCATCTCCGATGGGCGGTTCCTCGGCCTGATGAACGTTCATGCGCTCAACAGCGTGCCGCGCGAGCGATGGTCCGGCACGTCCGTCCAAGGTGCGATGATTCCGCGCGACAAAATCCTGTCGGCTACCCCCGACCAGCCGCTACTGCCGTTGCTCGAACGAATGATCGCGGCTGACGTCAACCAAGTGCCGGTAATGACCGGAATGGTCGACGATGTTTCGGGCGCTCAAGTCGTAGGAATCGTGACGCGCGACTCCATCTTGCGCGTGATCCAAACGCACATCGAAGTCGGCATGCCCGCCGCGGCTTAACGAACCTCAACCCAGAGTTGCAGGTTGCGCGTTGCCTACATCCTTTGCCTCACTCGAATCCCTCGTGCGCTGCGGCGGCCTTCTTTTTCTCCTCGGGCAGTTCGGTCAGGGTTGCTTCGGCCAGCAGCAAAACGCTCGCCACAGAGACAGCGTTCTCGAGACCGATGCGCACCACTTTCGTGGGATCGATGATCCCGGCTTCGACGAGATCCACGTATTCGCAGCGGGAAGCATCGAAACCATAGCTTCCCTTGCCGCTTCTCATACGGTCCACAACCACGCCGCCATCCACCGTCGAATTCTCGGCGATCTGCCGCGTCGGAGCCTCAAGAGCTCGCCGCAGAATCAACAGACCAGTGCGCTCATCGCCGGAACATTTCGCTTCCTCGGCGTCAATGGCATCGATCAGCCTCAGCAGCGCGAGACCCCCACCCGGAACGATCCCCTCTGCCAGCGCAGCCTTGGTGGCGCTGATGGCGTCTTCAATCGCTTCCTTACGATTCTTCATCTCCGTTTCGGAAGGCGCGCCCACGCGGATGACCGCCACGCCTCCCGCGAGCTTCGCCAGGCGCTCCTGCAGCTTTTCCCTATCGTAATCGGAGGTCGTCTTTTCGATCTGCTTGCGCAGCTCGGTACAACGGCCCTGAATGGCCGACTTTGCGCCTCCACCTTCGATAATCGTGGTTTTTTCCTTATCGATGACAACGCGCTTGGCGTGCCCTAACTCCTTCAGGCCAAGGCTTTCCATCTTCAACCCAAGCTCTTCGGCAATCAATTGACCACCCGTAAGAATGGCGATGTCCTGCAGCATGTCTTTTCGGCGATCGCCATAACCCGGCGCCTTCACGGCAGCGGAGAGCAGCGTGCCGCGCACTTTGTTGACGACCAGCGTTGCGAGAGCTT
>JBGOVR010000150.1:0-10407 GCA_041478205.1 Candidatus Acidiferrum sp. | reverse complement strand
GGAGGGCGTTGCGAATCGCGCTCACCACGTATCGCCGCCGCCTGATGGCGGCCACGATCCCAGGCAGCGGCGGATCATCGCGATTTGTCCGACGTGATAGCTGTTGTGCACCATGGTCTGCCAGAGCACGGCGTTCACCGAAAAGGATTGTTTCGCCTGTTGGGCGTGGGTGGCTTGCACTTCGCGCGACAATACTTGGGGATCGGACTCCGCGAGAGCGGCCAGCTTGCCGATCAGGTCCGCAAAACTGGAAACAGCTTCCTTCCAGTGGGTTTCGTTGGGAGGAGCCGAGTCAGCGCGCCAACTGCCGGCGGCGTGCTCTGGATATGGTGGCGCTTCGTTGCGCATTCTCTTGAGTTCGTAGTCCATCCAGTAGTTCATGTGGCTGACGAGTTGCCAGAGGGAGTGCGGGAATCCGTCGACGAGGCGACCCGCCAGTTCGGTCGAGACATCCTCGACGCACGCCACCGGATTTGCGTGGGCGCCCTTGCCATAGAGGAGTTCGATCAGCGTGCGTTCTGGCATTGCGCGTCACCTTCAGAAGAATAGGTATTCACGGACCTGCTCTGTTTCCATCACGGACGATTCCGCGGGGTATCCGCAACGAGGAGAATCTCTGAACGACTCTTGGCGTTTACGTCGTAATGCACGCGGTTTGAGCCGTCGGCTTTTGCGATGGTCACATCCATGGACTGGTCGGCTTCCTCGGTGGCGCGTACGACGAGTCGCGTCTTCAGGGAAATGTAGGTGACCGTTTTGTTAGTGCCGCGCGCCGTTCCCATGGTGCGCAGTTGGTGGAGCTTGAAGTCCTCGGGTGTGGTGTCTTTCGGCGACGAGCGTTGCTTGAGCGCGGCGGTGGTCAAGATCACCGCGCAAATGTTTGGCTTTTGCTGATCCGATTCCACAACGTCGCCTTGAACCGTCATCTGGGAGGCGCGGCACGGCTCATTGCGGACGTAGGTGGATTCGCGGATCCAGCTCAGTTCACGGATGGGCGAAGGCGACTTCTCGGATTGCTCGGTCTTCCATTTTTGTGTGACCTTCACTCCGTTCTGGGGAAACACCGCGGCAACCGCGAAGTGTGACGCCCATTCTTGCCAGGCTTGCTGTTGTTCGGGGAGCAGCGCGTCGAGACCTTTCACTGGATCGACGCGCCCATCCGGGAAAATTGTGAAGTCGACCGAGATTTCTTCCGGATTCTCTTGCGGCACTTGATCGGGTGGCGGCCCGCTATTTGGAATCTTTGCTTTCGCACCAGAATCGAGCGATGCAAACTGCGTGCGGGCATGAATGATGGCTCGTTCTCCCTGCGCTTGCACACCAAGCACCTCGAGCCGTAGCAATGCGTGCACCTCAACGTTGGTGCTGGGCGGAGGCTCCGCCAAGAAGACCGAACTCTGCGTCTTGGTTTGTTTTTCGCTTTGATAGCTGATTTTGTAGCTGGCGGTCTGCCCGGCATGCAGGTTAGGGAACAGGTTCACCCGGTCGGTGCGGCTGCCCGCCTGGCCAGGACACGTCGCGAGAAGCGCCGCGAACCAGACTATTCGCACGAGGTGCTTCCGTGTATGCCTCGTATGCGTGAACTCGACATCACTGCCTAGTCGGCCGGCTGGCGCGACACGGCTCCTTCAACCGAAATGCGTGGAACGTCCAAAGGCCCGGAAATTTTCATCACGTGCTGGCCCGCATCCGACGTGCGATTTTCGCGTCTTCCATCCGTGGTGGTTCGTACCGTTAGGTTCGCGTCCTGACCGAAGCTCACGGTGCCTTTCACGAATGTGAGTTCGCGGCCGGCTTCGAGGCGGAGACCGGCCAGGACGATTCCGCGATCTTTCAGGGTGAACGCGCCTTCACCGGCCGACCAACGAGACTCGCCCGTTCGCGGGGCGCCGTCGGCCACGCTGGCGCTCACGTCCCATCCACGGAACTCCACGTTGCGCACGCGAATATCGCCTTTGCCGACCAGGCGTTGCAGCAATTCCTCGCGGCCGACGCCCTGCGTCGTTAGATGCACGGTCCCCGAAGCCACGCCCGCGAAACGCTCCGCCACGTGCGGCGGCGCCGGCAATTGCGCCAAATCGACGCGGTCGAGCTCAGCCGTAACGTCATACGCAGGCTGCGGCAGAAATTTGGCGGTCACTTTTGCTCGCACCATTCCGCCCGCCCATCGTGCCTCCGCGTCGCGCACCTCGAGGTGTAGGTCGTGCAATGCACCTACAACGCGTACCTGGTCGAGCTTCAACTTCTCCATCGTGAACGCATCGACGCGCAACTCGCCTTCGGCGCTTACCCTGCGAACCAGTTCGCTTGCCGCCGGGCTGGGCGTCGGCGTCGCTCCACCCAGTAGCGATGGCAGCAGCCGCTGCAGCCAGCCTGGCCTTGCGCGCGGTCCGATCCAGCGGTCAAGCTCCGCGGCGTCCAGATGATCCGCATGTAATTGGAAATTCCACTTCGTGTCGCCATCCGCATCCGTTGCGTCCTTCTGCCGGATCGCTCCCGACCACACAGCGCCAAAGCCGTCCATCTGGCCGATGTCCGCGGTGCGCAGGCCATCTTTCCACTCTAGACGCGCTTTGTTCATTTGCAGCGGCTGGTTCAATCCAGCCGCCTGAAGTTCTCCCTTGATCATCTCGATCCGGCCATTCCAACGGCCATGCAGCGGAGCGTGGCTCCATTCCCAACGCAGCGCTGCGCTAGTCGCGCCCGTCAATTCCCATCCATGATTCAGCGGCCGGCCAAATCCCTCTGCCAACTTGAAGACGTCCTCCACTTTTTCGACATGCCCATCGATGCTTATGCCACCCTCATGCTTTTCAAAATCGTGGGAGAAACCGACATTCACCGCGCCCCGGCCTTCGGTTCCTCCGCGGCGCTTTGCAGCAGTTGCACCGGAACTTGCTGGTGCCTGGTCCCCGCGGCTCTGCGCACCATACGAAATGCGAACCGGCTCGACCGCCAGCGTCGTCCGATGGAGCCCGCCCTCTGCCGCTCCGATCCGCAGCGGCAAATTCAAACCTGGCAGCCGTGCCTCGCCACCCTCGCTCGAAAAAGCTGCTTCGCGCAGCTCCAGCGGCCAGCCGCGCAGCGTCATCACGCCGGTGAAATACTGCTCCACCGAAATCGCGTCGTCCACGTTCGGCTGAAACGCGCGGTACCAAGCCAATACATCTGCCGTTTGAATCCCCGCCGAATCGACGTGAACTTCCCAAGAAGGCGTAGCCGTGGTGGAGGCGTGCGCGGTGCCGCGTAAGTTGGACTTCGTTGTTTCGACCACCAGGTGCTCCGCACGAACATCTCCGCTGGCCACGTTCCAGCGGCCTTGCAGGTTTACGTTCAGGCGCGGGTTATCTGCGCGTTCCGTCAAATCCCATCGGTGAATCTGCGACGCGCGCGCTTCCACCGAATAGGTCCAATCGCCCGGCTGAGCGGCTGGCGCAATTCCACGATCCACGGCTCCGCTTTTCGCCGCTCCATCCAACGCAAACACTCCACGCACACCGTAGTCCCGCCCGCGAAAAAGCCGAAGCAAGTCCGCCAGCGAAACTTTCTCCCAATGCACGTAGATTTCTGCGGGCTGCAACCTCGCCGAAGTTCCCGCGACGTCTCCGCGGACAATCACTGTGCCGGTCGATTGCAGCGCCACGCCGCTTCGCCACGGCTGCGCCTCCAGCCGCAATTGCCAGCGCCCCGGCGACACCTGTTCGACGCTTCCGGAAACTCCAGTGAAGGCAAATGGCAATTTTTCATCCAGAATCTTGAAGTTGACCCGCCCGTCATCAATGTCGATTTTCTGTAGCCCATTTGCCGGCGTAACGGGCGCCGGAGGGCCGTATACGCGCGCGTTGTCTCCCGCACTGGCCTTCGCCGGCGGCAGCCAGCGCTCCAGGTTCCAGCGGCCTTCGTTGTTGCGCACCAGGATCAAGCTCGGCCGGCTCAGCGATAGCGTGCCGAACTGAAAATGTCCACGCAGGAGTCCCATCCAGCGCAACCCCGCCGTCAGGTATTCCGCGCGCAGGAAATATTCGTTTCCGAATGACGGGTCTTCGCCAATCGTCACGCGATCGGCATCCAGCCGTGGGCTCGGCAGAAGGAGCAAATTGAAATGCCCGACCTCGACGGGCCTGCCAAACGCCCGTTCGAGGTGCTCGATCAAATAGCGATGGACCCGGTGGGTTCGCACCAGCAGCGACACCCCAGTCTGCAAAACGATAACCAGCGCTACGGCGGCCATCGCCGGCTTCCACCATCTGCGCAAGCGGTTCATGTCGTTGGGAAGTTTCGCAGACTGCTCGGCAAATGGAAAGGTAGGACGAGCATTGCTGCTTGTCCCTCCGGTCTGAAATTCCTAATGTACGGTATGCAGCATGCGGCCCCAACGCGTGCGCGTTGGAAGATGCAGGAGCGTGTCAAATATCGCGGTCAAGCGCTGCCAAAACGTAGTGGGGCCGTAGTCCGCGCCGTTCGCTTCCACCGACCAGTAGATCAAAAAGGGCCGGCCCATAATCGCGCTGCGTTCCACGAATCCCCAGTAGCGGCTGTCGAGACTGCGGTCGCGGTTGTCGCCCATCGCGAAATACCTCCCCGGAGGAACGACGATCTCGCCACCCTTCACATATTTCTGGATTTCGTGAGCCCACTCCATTTGGACCTGTGACGTGTACAGTTGGCTCCCGGCGGGCGGAAACGAGTAGTTCAGCGGATCGTAAGCAGCCGTCGCGTCATGCACCACGTACGGTTCCTCCAGTGGCTTCCCGTTGATGAAAACCCGCTGGTCCTCGAGCTTTAGACGATCGCCCGGCAGTCCAATCACTCTCTTTACGAAATGCTGGTGGTCCGCGTACGGATACTTGAACACGATGATGTCGCCACGCTGCAGCGGCCGGTACGGCAGAATTTTTTCGTACCAGGCACCCGTCCCACCGAAAATGAATTTGTTCACCAACAGGTGATCGCCGATCAGCAGCGTCCCTTCCATCGACGCCGACGGAATCTTGAACGCTTGTACGATGAAGCTGGTTCCGAATAGAGCGAGGATGACGGTGACCAGCAACGACTCCAGATACTCAGAAAACGTGGTCTGGTCGCCCTGGTGCTCGGGTCTCGGTGCGGGTTCCTGTATTACGGGTTCCTGCGTTGTGATTTCTTCCGGCATGCTCTCTCAGTCTGTCGCTGCTATTTGCTCCAGGCGCTCCAGGGCGCTGCGCGCCGCTCGCTGTTCCGCCTCTTTTTTCGTGCTGCCTTCTGCACTGGCGAGGCACGAGCCGCTGACCCAAACTTCGATCTGAAACATTTTCTGGTGGTCGGGCCCGGTCTCCCTCGCAAGACGATATTCCGCCGGCGGCTGCCCGCGGCCCTGCAAAAATTCTTGCAGCGCCGATTTGCGGTCCGAGTCCGCGATGCGCTCCCCGCGCTCTTCCACGGCCTGCTCGAACAGGACGCGGCGCAGCACCTCGCGCGCCGCAGGCAATCCCGCATCCATATAGATTGCCGCGAGCACTGCTTCGAACGCATCCGCGAGCAGCGCCGGCTTATCTCGCCCGCCCGTTTTCTCTTCGCCGCGCCCCAGCCTCAAATGTTCGCCGAGCCTCAGCCGCCTCGCTGCAAGTTCCAGCGAATGGGCATTCACCAGGCGCGCCCGGCTTTTGGAAAGCTGCCCTTCGCTCCAGCTGGGAAACATAGCCAGCAAATACTCACTGGCCAGCAGATCGAGCACCGCGTCGCCCAAGAACTCAAGCTGTTCGTTGTTCTGCGGCAACGGATCCGACGCCGCTTCCCCCGCATGGCTCGCACGCAGCTCCGGAATCGCGGAGCTGTGCGTGAGCGCACGTTGCAGCAGCTCCGGCTTCAAGAAATGGTAGCCTAGCCGCTCTTCGAGCTCCTCATCCTTGCTGGTCATCGAAACCGATTCCGCCCGCAACCCGGGGCGATGCTTAGTTCGGCGCGCTTAGCTGCGTCGAAGCGTGCTTCTTGGATTCCTCGGCGCCACCCTTGCAGGTTGCCTGCAAGCTGCTCTGCATCGCGGCACATTTTGTAAATGCGGTCGCCGCAGCCTCGAAGTGCGAAGTCTTGTCATTCGCCAAGCCGAGCAGATAGTAGTTCACCGGGTCAGGTTGCGCATGGGTATCCGACTTGATCGATTGCTCGAGCTCCGGAATCGCCTCCTGATACTTTGCCTTCCGGATGTACACCAGCCCCAGGCCGCCGTGCGCCATTCCCAGAGTCTCGTTCTTCGCGGTCACGAAGGCATCGTCTGTCAGGTTCACGGGTTTCGGCAACGTAGGTACTACCTCGATGGCCCGCTTCGAATATTGCTCCGCCTTTTCCAGCTGCTGTTCCGCATCCGGCGCTTTCGCATTGAACGTCCGGGCGATGGTCTGCGCCACAACCGCCAGCACCGGCGCGTCATTCGGATTCATCTGGATCTCTTTGTCTCCCACATCCAGCAGCTTGGGTACCTGCTGGGTAGCGAAGTATCCCGAGACGAGGGTTTGATACAGCATGGGCTTGTACCGGCTCTGTGGATACTTTTGCAAAAAGTCTTCCGCCAGTTGAATCTTCTTGTTGACATCCGTCGGCGGGGCCGCGTCAATCGCTTTAAACGCCGCTTCCTCCTCCGCGCTTGCGGGTGGCGTAGCGTCCATCGATAGTGGAGCCGCGTTTGGCTGCTTGTCCTTGGCGTTCTGTTGAGGTGGCGGCTGTTGCTGCGCAGGCTGGCCTTGGCCTCCGTACTGGGAATCGCGGGCAGCCGCGATTCCACCCCCGGATAACAACATTGCCGTGAGCGTCCCCGTGCTCACCCAGGTATTCAACGTACCTCTCATCGGTTTTCTCCTAATTTAATTTCCCGCTGGAAGCCCGCGGGCCCTTCGCAGATATTTGCCCCTCTAAAGCTGAGACCGTTGTTCACGGCCGCTCTGTCGGGTGTTGCGCTCCAGACGCCGCCAGCCCTTTCTGCGCCGCCTGCCGCGCCTGTTCCGGCCCGCCATTCACCGCCAGCGCCGCTTGATACTCTGTCTTCGCCTGTTCCGCCTGGCCTTCGTCATCGTAAATGCGTGCCAGATAGATGTGCGACCACGCCAGCACCAAGGGATCCAGCGTCGCGGCCCACTCCCCGTTCGTCAACCTTCCGAAAACCTGCTTTGCGCGTGCGCCGTCATGCTCGAGGAGCGCTACCAGCCCAATTCCATACCAGGCGCGCGGTTGGTCCGGATATTTCGCCAGCACCCGCTGAAACGAAGCTTCCGCCGCGCGTGGATTCTTTTCCGCGATGCGCCGCTCCCCCTCCGTCAAGGCCGCGATGGCTTCGGCATCATTGGGAACTGTCGTCGGCTGCGGTTTCCGCTGCCGCACCACTTGTTCGCTGGAGGTGTCGGCGGTTTTCGGCGCACTGTCCGCCGGCGCAAACTGTAGCGTCTGCACGCGCTTCGCCTCGACGTTGGTATCGATGGCTCTCACCAGTTCCGGAAAAAACAACCTCATCGATGGTTCCGAACCCTCGAAATTCGCCAGCGCGTGAAATAGGGGTTTGACCAGTACATAGCCGTCGGCATCGTCGCCATTTATCGCCGCTTCACGCTCACCCGGAGACATGCGCTTCAGCTTGAGTTCCACCGCGCGCACCATGCACTCCGCGAAATACGACGCAAAATCGTCTTTCAAATCCGGCACCAGCCGGGGCGCATGGGCCGCCGCCTCGAACAGCGGGCGCTTGGCCGCCACCACATGCGGATACCGTAACGGCAATGGATCCAGCAAAAAATGCAGGTACGCGTGGCGAACCACGTCGGCTGGAAGATCTTCCGAGCCGCTCAGCACGATCGCGTAGTGATCCCCGAAATTCCGCACGTTCGTGATGCGCCCCACCAGCGGCTCCACGATAATCGTAAAGGTTCGCGGGTTCGCCGGGTTCATGAGCTCCCGCAGATAGTTGGTGGCCACGAACACGATTTGCGACACCGAGTCGTGCAACTGCTCGATCTCCCGGTTGTAAAGCGGCTGCACCTGCCGCCAGAGCGGCCCGATTTTCTGTTCCTGGTAATAAGCCGAAAGAATCTCGCTGAAGCCTTCCAGCGCGATCACTTCCGGCGGCAATTCATCGCGGCGCAACGTCGGCGTGAACTTCGGCGCTGGCCCGGAGACCAGCCCGAACCAGATATATTGCGAAAGCATGGCGCCCGCATCCGCCAGTTCATGCTTCTTGTAAAATTCCCGCACGGCGTCCACTGCCGGGCCTTCTTGGTGTTGCATGCGGTCGCGGAGCTGCGCGCGCATCGCCTTCCAATTCTCGGCGCTGACGTCCGCCTCGAATCCCGCGGCGAGCAACGCGCACATGGTCGTGAACATGGCCTCGTTGCCGTCCACCGTCACGTTGGTGACCTGTGCCGGTTGCGTACGCGGCCGGGGTGCCGGTGTGGACTGCTGCGCGCCGGCCGCGATCGGCAAAATTCCAGCGGCGCACCAAATCCCCAACACCATGTGGCGAAGAATCTTTGTCATGTAGTTCGTCGCGGTTCCTGCCGGGGCCAGGCTTTCTGCGCCCGATTCGCCGGAGTTTCCGCGTGGTTATTCCCACGCTGTGCTTCCGGGCGCTCCCGCGTCAATTCGCAGCGCCACGGCATCTTGTCAACATACAAGGCGCCCCTGCAAGGAGTCAAGGAATCGCCCGCGCTATTCATCGCCCGCCTTTCTGGTGCCCGCTTTCTAAGGAACGCTCCAGCCAACACTTGCGTGTTTGCAAAGCATCTGCTAACAGTGGGGATGCGTTCCCGCCCCGCAAGGATGGCTCCGTTCTATGCACGATAATCCGATGAAAAATCTGATGAAAACCATCGCACTTTGGGCTGCGTGCGCGATCGTTACCGGAATCTTTCCCGCACGACTCGCCGCGCAACTCGTCCGCCCGGACAATTCGCCCCAGGCGCAGCCAGCCGCCACCCAACCTGCCACCACCGCCGCTGCGCAAACGCCCGCAGGTAAACGCCGCATCTCGCAAGAGGTCCAGATCACTGGCGATCAGCTTTGGACCGACACCGGAATCATCGTCCAGCCGGGCGAGCACGTCGTGGCCATCACCACCGGGAAGCTTCGCTACGCCGACGCCAAAGAGGACAGCGGTCCCGAAGGCATGGCTCGCGGCTTCAAGGATTTGATTCGCATCCTGCCCTTCAACACCGCGGGCCGCGGCGCGGTGATCGGCCGCGTCGGAGACGCCGCCGCAGCGCAGGCGTTTCTCATCGGCGCCCGTTGCAACGTCATCTCCTTCGCCGGCGGCTCGCTCTCGATCGGCATCAACCAAATGAGCTCGGACACCGGAGACGGCACCTACACCGTGCACATCGAAATCTACGCGCCGGACTCTGGGTTCCTTGCCGTGAAGCAAGTTGACACCATGCCTGGCATCGATGCCTCTCTTTTCTCAAAAATTCCCCGGCGCATCGGAGACAAAGAGGGCAATCCCGGCGACATGGTCAACTTCCTGATCATCGGCCCGGAAGCCTCCATGCAAAAAGTCTTCACCACGGCAGGCTGGGTGAAGGTCGATGCCGACGTGCAGGGCACCGTCTTGCATGGCATTCTCGAAAGCATCTCAAAGGAATCTTATTTGACCATGCCCATGAGCCCGCTCTACCTCTTCGGCCGCCCGCAGGACTATGGCTGGGCGCACGCCGAGCCCATCACCGTGGTCGCTTCGCGCAATCACCTGCGTATTTGGAAGGCGGCGTTTCAGGTCGGCGGCCAGACGCTCTGGGTCGGCGCCGCCACGCACGATATCGGCTTTGAAAAAGACCAGCGCAACAATGGCCTGACGCACAAAATCGATCCGGACATCGACCTCGAACGCAACTACGTCGAAAAAACGCTCACCTCTACGGGTCTCGTCGCCGAGGTTACGCACTTCCTCCCCGGCGATCCCATGAAAGAAGCCAAGACCGCCACCGGCGGCAGCTTCCATTCCGACGGACATGTCCTCGTGCTGAAACTGAGTGACGCGGCGAAGAATCTCTCCGCCGGATCTACACCCCGGCCGTAACTCTGGGCTCCATTTCCTGATTGTTCGCTGTTGGCAGCCGTGGATCACTTTCCGGTCATACCGAGATTCTTTCCGAGTGCGCCGTGATCCGACCGGAACGATCAGTGCCGGCACGAATCATCGGTAAACGCTGGGCGACAAGGTGAGAGCTACTTCCCCGGCGCCGATTCGGGTGCCGCGGTCGCGCTGGCGCCCGCCACGGGTATATACTCGCCCCAACGGCGAGGCATTCGCCGCGTCGAGAAGGGAGCAAGTATGCAAGCTGCAGCTGTCCAGGCGGCGCCAGAAAGCGTCCGCGCGTTTATTCAAGAGTATTTCGATGCCTGGAAAGGCACCGATGAACACAGAATTCTCGCCTACTATTCGGATGATGTCGT